>NZ_QNRT01000001.1:963456-1263456 GCF_003315245.1 Arenicella xantha
GACCCACTCGATGGTGGCGATAGTTGTAACTTTGGGTATACACCCCATTCAGCTGGCGCATTCCTCGCGAAAGATTAGCATCGGGCGTTTCTATCAGCAGATGATAGTGATTACTCATCAAGCAATACGCATGGCAAACCCAGTTATAGCCAACACACACTTCTCCGAGAAGATCGAGAAACTGCCGCCGGTCCACATCATCGTCGTAAATGTCCTCACGCCGGTCGCCGCGCGAAGTAACATGGTATAGAGCTCCTGCAAACTCCAGTCTAAGTGGTCTCGCCATCCTTGCGCTCCCTTATTCCTTATCTAAATAAAATTGTCTTCGATCTGGTAACTCAAACTAACGAGCAAACCTGCAAAATGCAAGACCTGACCCCATTAGTTTTTATTTGCCCCCCCCCCTTCATTCGAGTACTTCACTTCCTTATACTCCTTTTTTTTGCATCTTTATGAGCTAGGTAAAACAGTAAAATCATAGCCAAACAAAGATTCAAAACACCATTAAAAGAGAAGAAGTAAAAAGGTTGCCCAGAGACATTAGAGCGCGAAAATATCGCCAGAAGCGACCAAGCAACGACAATGAAAAATGCTGAATGACACGACAACATCAACATAAACTCTGCTAAAAATTCACTAACATCAAACTTAGCCCGAAAAATATAAAAGCAAACAACAAGCAAACTCACACCGATATAAGCCGCCGCAACCCACTTGACCAAATGATAGCGATAAGATATCGCTTCTGGCGAGAAGTATCCTTGACTCGGATTTAAGTCCAATGTTGCCACAGCCAAAGGCATCGCATAAAAAAGTGTTAGAACCATTACGATTACTAAAAGTGAAAGCTCAAAAAAAACTATTTTCATAATTTCAAAATTAAACACTTTTGCCAAATATTAATGCTAGTTACCTGGCACATAGCCGCCGCTACTGCGTGGAAACGATCTATTAAAGTTAGTATTGCTGTTTAGCCACTCAATTCGCCCTGTAGTTATAGTACCAGATGGGGTAGCAGCTCTGTACTGTGTACCAACATTTAGCGTTACTGTTCTAGGATTACTGATCCCTCGATAATCCACACCCGAAATACGCCCCTTCGTGTCCCAAGCGACTCGCCCTGACCAATCATATGCTGTTGCTGTTAAGGTAACAGTCCTCTTGCTATATAGTGCGTTTTGTTGTAACGCTGAAATCAAGACACCAGCACCTGCACCATTAGCTAGCCATTTTGCTACTTTATTATTGACTCCTCCCAACCATTGAAGAGCCTTCCACTGCGAGACGCCTATTACCGAGTTTTCTATCCAACTCAAAGAATCCCATTCGCCAGTAGACTCGACTAGAGTATCAGGATCTATCCAAACAGCGGGGACTCCGTCGACCCCAAAATCAAGGACTAAAGCCAGCCTTCCAGAGTCGCCCTCTAACGGATCATCACTCAACACACCTCCATCACCATCACCATCACCATCATCGCCGCTAATAGCCTCAGAATCAGAAACTGTTGGTGGGCTCTGATCACCTGCTCTAACGAAATTATCAGGGCCACTTACCTCCGAGCCCGCACCGGTCGCTTGCCCCATCATTCTCATGATTGCTAGGTCGCGAGCAGCACCAGATTCTGACGCTAGAGGATCTGGTTCCGGCCTATAGGTATTTCTGATTTCGGTCATGTCGTCTTCACCGGTCTCCACAGTCACGCCAGTAGATACAACGTTACCAGTAGCAGCAACAGTTATGACACCTCCACCGGAAACTGAACGAGCCACGGCGCCACCACCCGGCCGACCATTGCTAGAACCATTACTATTATCTTCGAAATTAGGACAAGGCAAGCGTTGGCTGGCGGAAGAACACTGCGTTGAATTCCCAGTCGGATCAACATAAAAGGCCTCTGGGGTCAGGTCTTGCATTTTGCACGCCGGATTACCCGCAAGTGTCTCATATTGATGCGGCACAACACCACTAGCTGGACACCCATTCACTACTTCTCTTAGCCGTAAGGTTGTTGATTCTTTTAATTTCACCAATGCAAAACCCTAAAATCTCGACCAATCAAGCGACTGGTACAGAAAACAAACAATTGCTGAAATGGGTGTCCATTTTTATTGCCGTTTTTTGGAGTTAACACGCCCTCGTAAGGCCGATATTAGACCATCAGCCAGTCGCTCTTTTATGGCGATTGACTGATTTATTAGCGCACATTTTCGCTCATGCACCATCGGTCTAATGCAAAATATAGAAGATCAGCGGCCGAAGTTCTAACCCCGTTGACACACCCGACAATAAAAAGTATTCCTCTGCCCAATAACCTTTGAAACAATGGCACTGTCGCATTTAGAACAGGGCTCACCAGCGCGACCGTAAACTTGTAGTTCGTGCCGAAAGTAACCCGGCTTGCCGTCTGCTTGAGTGAAATCATTGAGCGTTGTGCCACCGGCTTTAATCGCCTTGGCCAGCACTGTTTTTATTTCTTGGGCGAGCAATTGATAGCGCTTTCGACTAACTCTCTGAGCAGCGATGGTGGGTCTAATACCAGCTTCGAATAGCGACTCGCTGGCATAAATATTACCCACGCCAACCACCACATTACCATCCATGATGAAGTTTTTTACCGCCACTTGCTTGCCGCGCGAACGGTTAAATAGATAGTCACCATCAAAAGCATCCGTGAGCGGTTCTGGCCCGAGGTTTTGAATCAACTTGTGATCTTCTATAGGCTGCTGCAGCACTAAACAGCAACCAAAGCGGCGCGGATCGTTAAAGCGAATGGTGTGGCTTGAGAAGACTAAATCAATATGATCATGCTTGGCTGGCGGCAAGTCAGGCTTGACCACTCTAAGGCTGCCGGACATACCTAAATGCAGCATCACGCTGCCTTTCTCAGTGTGCAACAGAATGTATTTGGCTCTGCGCTCAACCCGCGTTACCAATTGCCCAACCAATGACTCTAACTCATCCACAGGCACCGGCCAACGCAATGAGGCGTTGCGCACAATCACTTTACAAAGGCGCTGATTGGCCACATAGGACTCAATCCCTCGCAGCGTGGTTTCTACCTCTGGTAACTCAGGCATGATCGCTCAAACCACTAACTAACTTTAACTAAAACTAGGCATCGCGCTTAAACTGATGGCTTGATGTCTTGCGCTAATAACAACTCGCCATCAGCCGGTGCGGTGGCCTCAGCGATCATTTCAGCATCAGTGGTGCGTGCCATACTGGTCATGCCGGCACGATACAACTGCAGTGCCTTGCCACTTTCATTACCGGCCTCGTAGACTTCACCTAACAAGGAGTAAGCTTTCGGCAACTGTGCTATTTGCACCGCTTTTTGTAAATATTCTTTAGCTAACTCCAACTCTTTCTCGCGCAGTGCTAACTGCCCAGCAGCCAGATTTAATTCAGCATTCTCAGGTCGGCCCATTAACCAGCCCTCTACCACGCGCCGCAATTTTGCCGGCTTGTCAGCTGGAATTTCACCGTAAAGATGCACTAATTCATCGCTCCAGTCGGACTTCAAGGTGACTCGAATTAACTTTTCAGCATCCGCCGCATCGCCTCGTTTGATTAAGCTATTGGCGTATAAAACCACATTGGCAATGCGCTTTCGCTGTGCTTTCGGCAAAGCTTTCCATGCTATATCTTTGTCCGCAGCACTGATTAAGGCTGCGGTATGCGCATCATTCAAAATAGCACCTAACACTTCATCAGGCAGCGCATGTTGCTTACGTGCTACTGGCAACAAAGCCACCGCTTTGTCCCAATTACCCAACTGTTGATGGGTTTGCATTAGCATCGCCGTAAACTGTGCATTGCCATGCCCAACGTCAACGATGTCTTGTAAGGTAGCGGCCGCCTGCGCGTATTGACCCGCGGATTGATGTAAGCGTGCTTTGGTTAAGCCTATTGCTAAACGTTCTTTAGGCGCAGCCTTGAACGCAGCATTAAGATATTCATCACGCTTAGCCATCCGTCCCTGCTCTTGTGCAGCTTGTGCCGCAGCAAGGTAGTTTATATAGGGCACTCGACTCGCACCAGTCTTCGCAATTAGGCTTTTTTCTGCGCGTTTCCAATCACCCTTAATTAGCGACAAATACCCTGCACCTAAGGCAGCATCGGCTTTCTTGTGCGCCCGTTTAGTTCGCCAACCAGTGAATGACTTAGGTGCCCGCCAAGCGGTTTTGACTAACCAAAACAACAGTTGCCATGCCAAGAATAAGCAGAAAACTAACAGTAGGAACTGTATGAACGACATTTCCCACAGGTACGCTCCGGCGTATATTTTCACGTAATTACCAGGCTGAATATCGCCCAGCAAAAACACCACGTAACCAACAACGCACGCTAATATGACCAATAGAATGTATCGCATGACTACTGGCCACCTTTGATTGACTGCAATAATTCAAACGACTGTGTCACTGGTGGTAAGTCAACCTTTATCGGTTGTGCCCGTAGCGCAGTAAGCTGCTCCATGACCTGCTTAACGTCGCTGTCATTCAAATCAAAATATTCGGTCATCCAAGTCAACGCTGACTCGAGACTTTGTTGATACACAGTTGACCTACCTTGCAGCGCTGCCAATTCAGCCTTAGCAAGCTGCAATTGCAAATTTTGATTCAAAAAATAGCGATGTTCTGGGGCCAGCAACGGTTTGGGCGGTTGGTCTATTCGCTGAATATCAAATCGATTAACCACATCAGCCCAAACTTGTCGCAACACACCGCGCACCGTTTTTTGTTGCGCGGCATCTATTTCAGGCTCAAGCACCACCGGCTCAAGTGTTGGGCGATCATTTTCTAGCTTCAAATTAGGCACTCGTGCGGCTAACGCACTTAGCTCGCCGGTCATGCGCTCAATATCAATTTGCTCTGCATTACGCAACAAACCGATTTCTTCATTAATTTTTTGCCGCACAATCGCGAAACGCGGATCAGCTAAGGACTTCAATTGGGCATCGGCCAGAGACAGTGCCTTGATCGCCGATGTCACGTCTCCCGAGAAAACCACATTATTATTCGCCAGCGTTAACAGTTGGGCTACTTCGTCAATGACGTAGCTGTTAACACCTTTTTGCATGGTCTCATTAACCTTAGCCACCGATTCACTGAGCACCGTTTGGGTTTGCTTTAAATCGCGTAGCTGCAAGTCTACTGAACTGTTGAGCTGGAGAATCTGACTCATAAGTTGAGGTTCAGTAACCGCATTAGATTGTGCCGTTTGTAAGCGGACAATTGCGTCACCAAGCCGAGTTACGTCGCCCCCAATCTCCGTTACGCTGACCGCTAAATCACTGTTTTTTTGAACTCGAACGACGTTGTTGTCATACCAAGTGTAACCAGAACCTGCCAACGCTCCGAGTGAAAGCAAGATCGCCACTACGCTCAAGCCCTTAGCGGCACCAGCACCTTTGACCACGACCGGTGTAGCTTGAGGAGCCGACTGAGGCGTCGCCGCTTGCGGGCTCTCTGAAGTATTCGTTGCTTTCGAGGCCTCGGCTGAATCCGATTTCTTGCTAGCATCAACTGTCGCTGCTTTTGTCGCTGCTTTCGATTTGTTAGATTGCTGTTTAGACGAATCGGTCATAGATGGCTGCCTGTGAAGCCCGCCAGTCAGCGAGCAAATACGTTGTACATTAGTTGTGAAAATTCTATCACAGCCGAGCTGACTGAACTATTTACCATATTGTGTAAAACGCAACATTGTGTAAAAAGCACTTACCCAAGGTATACCGTAAGCCGCCACGACGATTTGCTAGCGTGAAAACGCTATCATCATATGCTTATTCGATGGTGACTCAGCGATCAATATCTCTCCTTGCCACCCTAGCTTTCTTGCATGTCCAGCGATATTGTCACTGCCGGCGACCATTTTAGTGGCCAATAGTTCATCGACCTGACTCCCAGCCAAAGCAAGCAAGTTATTTACCGACTGTTGGCTGTGCACAAAAACGCCTTCTATTTTCTGGCTATTCTTAATGGCTGCGCTAAGCAGTGAAGCACTCTGCGATGGCAACCCAATCCGATAGATCTTTGCCTCAAACACCTCGCCACCGCGTTGACGCATCTCATCTGCTGGCCAATCTAAACCATTTTCACCGCGCATAATTAGGAGCTTACGATTCTTGAGGTCTTGCATCGTATCAACCATAAGCAAGGCCTCAGCACCGTGACCTTGCTCAGGAAAGTGAGCATTCACGCCATGCCTGAAAAGTTGTTTTGCTGTTTCTGCACCAACCGCCATGACCCGTGCATGAGCCGGCAAGCCACCATTATTCTGGATCAATGGAAAACCGTATTCGACCGCATTACGCGACACAAAAATGATGTCGGTAAATGTATCAAGTTGCTGCAAAACCTCAACTAACTCAGCATCTTGCCGCGCAGCGACCGCTAAGGTCGGCACGTGTGTGGGGGTATAATCCAAGCGATGCAAAATGGCCGCGGTGTTACCCAAAAACTGCTCCTGACGCGTCAAAATCACCGTGGGGCGACTAATGGTATTGAGCACCAATGGCTCTCGGTATACCGATGCAAGAATCTCGCCAGCACCTTGTTTAAGCAGGTCTTCAGCAACGGTTTGCCCCAAGTGTTCCGCGCCTTGGATAGAAATATCCGTACCAGTCGCGAGACTACTTAAAACTTGCGAACCGTCGGTTTTACCAACTAGGCCGCGCATTCGAATTTTACCCGCCTCTAGCTGCGCATAACCCGCAACCGGCACTTGGCAACCGCCTTCTAGAGCCGCATTCATAGCCCGTTCTGCGGCCAAAAAGACCGCACTTTGCATGCTGTGTAATGGTGCTAAAAGCGCCTTGGTTGTGGCGTCATCAGATCGACATTCAATGCCAACAATACCCTGCCCAACCGCGGGTAAGCATAACTCAGGATTAATGTACTGCTTGATACGATCAGCGAAGCCAAGACGCAGCAAACCCGCCGCAGCCAGAATAATTGCGTCGTAGTCGCCGTTGTCCAATTTTTGTAATCGAGTATTGACGTTACCGCGTAATTCAATGAACTCTAAGGTTGGAAATGCATGTTTGAGTTGCGCAACGCGACGTAAGCTTGAGGTCCCAACGCGCGCGCCTTGGGGCAGTGCATAGAGGTTTTGATAGTTATTCGAAACCATCGCATCGCGTGGATCTTCGCGCTCACAGACAACCGAAATTTCGAGACCGCGAGGCAGATCCACCGGCACGTCTTTCATCGAATGCACCGCAATGTCAGTCTGCCTCTCTAACAATGAGACTTCCAGTTCTTTCAGGAATAGTCCTTTACCACCAGCCGTCACCAAACTGCGGTCAAGCAGCTGGTCACCTTTGGTTGTCATTGGCACAATTTCGACTACCAATGCCGAATGAACAGCCAACAATTGATCTTTAACATAGTTGGCTTGCCACAGTGCCAGCGGGCTATTGCGAGTCGCAATGCGAATCGTTTTCATAGAGTATCTGAAGCGTCTTGCTAATCTTATGGGGTAAGTAACTGTACCATAAGGCATTCTCGATTCAGACTGGTTTTTATATCGTCGTGCTAAACGCCGCACAAACCCTGTCAATTGCTCGCTAAAACCGAGCCGCTCAAGCTATAATCGCTGGCCAATTACCACGTCGTGCAATGGCACGCGGTTAGCTACAAACGAAATAAGGATGGTCCTACCCATGGTCAACCAGAAAACCACTGATGTAAACCCAAAAGCTACCAGCAAAAAGCCTTGGGGCGGTCGCTTCACCGAAGCAACTAACGCATTGGTTGAAGCGTTTACCGAATCCGTTAGCTTTGATGCCAGACTTTATCGCCAAGATATCCAAGGCTCATTAGCACATAGCAAAATGCTCGCCAAAATCGGCATTATTACCAATCAAGAGGCTGAGCAAATTCACGCTGGCTTGCACCGCATTCGCGATCAAATAGACGCTGGTGAATTTGAGTGGTCGACCGAATTAGAAGATGTTCACATGAATATCGAAGCCCGCCTGACTGAAGACATTGGCGATGCAGGCAAGAAACTACATACCGGACGCTCGCGTAACGACCAAGTGGCTACGGACATTCGGCTCTATATGCGCGAGGCCAGCGACGACGTCATCGACCTAATCCGCGCCCTACAACACAATTTGTTGACCCTTGCGGAAAACGAAGTAGACACGATTTTGCCAGGCTTCACACACCTTCAAGTAGCCCAGCCTATTAGCTTGGCTCATCACCTGTTAGCTTGGAACGAGATGCTTGAACGCGATGCAGAGCGCATCACCGACTGCCGCAAACGGATCAATGTTATGCCGCTAGGCTCTGCAGCGTTAGCCGGCACGAGTTTCGATCTAGACCGTGACTTCACCTGTGAACTACTTGGCTTTGATCGCCCCAGCCGCAACTCCTTAGACGCCGTGTCTGATCGAGACTTTATGATTGAATTTGCATCCGCCGCCAGCTTGGTCATGATGCACCTCTCACGCATGTGTGAAGAGATCATTTTGTGGGCGTCGGAAAGCTATAAATTTATCGACATTGGCGACGCGTTTTGTACTGGGTCGAGCATTATGCCGCAGAAGAAAAACCCAGATATAGCGGAAATCGTACGCGGTAAAAGCGCTCGTGTGTTTGGCAATTTGCACGCGCTACTAGTGCTAATGAAATCGCAACCACTGGCTTACAACCGCGACAACCAAGAAGATAAAGAACCGATCTTTGATACCATCGACACCGTCGCGCGCTCACTACAAGTGTTTGCGGCCATGATACCGAGCATCACGTTTCGTCGAGACCGCATGGAACAAGCGGCACTCAAAGGCTACGCCACTGCAACCGATCTAGCCGAATACTTGGTGCGTTTACAAGTACCGTTTCGCGATGCTCATGAGATCGTCGGCGGCACCGTGCACTACGCTATTGAACAAAACAAACCACTGTCTGATTTAACCTTAGCCGAGTTACAATCTTTCGGCTCGATGATTCAAGATGATGTGTATGATGTGTTAACGCTAGAGGGCTCGGTGAATGCACGCTCACATTTTGGCGGCACAGCCCCCGCACGCGTTCGCGAAGCGTTACAGGCCGCACAAGATAGATTGACACCTCCTAAGTAGCACATAACCTCGAACCTAATTAGAACATTATGAAACAGATATTCTCTCAGCTCTTAAGCCTAAGCCTAGTTCTTGCTCTTTGTGTAGGCGTTAGCGCCTGCGGCCAAAAAGGTCCACTCATTGTTGACAAACCTGAGACCGAGCAGGTCACCACTCAAGAAGAAGCACTCGAGGAGACCAAATAATCGCTTTAGAATCACGCAACTTGCACGCAAGCGAGCATCGAATCTAGACGGTTGTTTTAACACCATGACCTTTTTTCAATACCATGCCGGCGAGCTTCACGCCGAGCACGTTCCGGTGTCTCAAATTGCTAAGCAATTTGGCACGCCCGCATACGTTTATTCCCGCGCGGCCATCGAGCACCAATGGCACTCTCTTGACACCGCCTTTGGTGATTACCCACATACCATTTGCTACGCAGTAAAAGCCAACAGCAACATTGCGGTGCTTAATCTGTTAGCGCAGATGGGCTCTGGGTTTGATATTGTGTCTGAAGGCGAACTGCGCCGGGTCTTGTTGGCCGGCGGCGATCCCCGCAAAGTAGTTTTTTCTGGGGTTGCTAAATCTACCGGCGAACTTGAATTCGCCATGCGCAATAAAGTACGTAGCATAAACATTGAGTCAGTTGCCGAACTCCATCGCGTACAAGCGGTAGCGGCGTCATTAGACGTGGTGGCGGCCATTGCGATTCGCGTCAATCCTAATGTCGACCCTGAGACTCATCCGTACATTTCGACGGGCATGGACAAGGCGAAGTTTGGGGTTACCATGGAAGCGGCCTTTGAAGCCTACCAATTGGCGGCTAAGATGCCGAACATCGAGGTACACGGCATTGCCTGTCACATCGGCTCACAGATCACCAAAACTAGCCCGTTTACCGACGCCCTCTCCATTGTGCTAGATATGGTCAAACGTCTTAGAGATGTAGGCATCCAAATTCAGCAACTCGACCTCGGTGGCGGCTTAGGCATCAATTACCACGGCGAAACACCACCGTCGGCGCAAGAATATGTTGACGGCATGCTAGCAAGTGTCCGCGAGCATGGAGTGGATCTGCCGATAGCTATCGAGCCTGGCCGCTACATTGTCGGCAATTCGGGCATTATGCTTACCCAAGTCGAATACCTTAAACACAATCAGAGCAAACGCTTTGCGATTGTTGATGCCGGCATGAACGATTTACTCAGACCCGCCTTGTACCAGGCATATCACGAGATCATTCCAGTCGCCGAGCAGTCAACCAGCCCAATCGAGCAATATGATGTCGTCGGCCCCGTGTGCGAATCGGCAGATGTACTGGGTTACGATCGCGAGTTGTCGGTTAAGTCCGGTGATCTATTAGCCGTTTGCTCCGCGGGGGCTTATGGCCACGTGATGAGCAACCAGTACAACTCACGACCCAAGCCTCCTGAGCTAATGGTAGATGGTGACCAAGTTCACGTCATTCGACGCCGCGAGACTCATGATGAACTAACCCTAGCAGAATCACTTCTACCCTAAACTCATCGGCCACTATTTCGATTATCCAGACATCAAAATAGAACGTGCTGCTGGTATTTTTTACGAAAATAAGTTATTGATATTGCATGAAACTACCCAACCATACTCAAGTGCTATTCGCAGCCCTACTTTCGGCCGCTGTCAGCACCACCGCAGACGCACAAAAACTCTACAAATGGGTTGATGCGCAAGGCAATATTTCTTACCAAGATTCACCGCCTCCCGAAAATGCAAAACTGCTGGATGAGAAGCAAGTTGGGCGCACCGGTGGCAGCGAAGCTGACGCGCCAGCGAATGGCGACCCAATTAAAGTCTATACCGTTGCAAATTGTGCTCTATGCGCGCAATCCGTTTTACTTATGATCAAAATGGGCGTGCCCCATGTGGAGCTGCCGCTGAATGAAGATCGCGCAGCGCAGAGTCTTATTCTGGAAAAGACTTCAAGCTTAATCGCACCGACTATCATGATTGGCGAGACCATTTTGCAAGCACCGTCAGATGACGAACTCTCCGAAGCCATCACGGCGGCGGGCTATACCGTCAAAGAATAAGTCTACTCGTTAGCAAACTAAGGAATACCCGTGAAAATTGCATCTTGGAATGTGAACTCCTTGCGTGTCCGCTTGGACCACCTGAGTGATTGGTTAAATGACAATCAGCCAGACTTAATGTGTTTACAAGAGCTCAAGATGCCGGACCAAGACTTCCCTTCTGAAGCGCTATTAGAACTAGGTTATCACAGCGTATTTACCGGACAAAAAACCTATAACGGCGTCGCAATCCTGAGCAAACAGCCACTCGATAATGTGGTCACTGATATGCCCGACATGGACGATCCGATGCGACGTTATATCGCTGGCGATTACCCACTCGCAAGCGGCCAATCAATGCGAATAGTAAATGTCTACGTACCAAATGGACAAGCGCTAGACTCCGACAAATTTATTTATAAACGCGAGTGGTTTAGTAAACTGCGAGCCGCTATGCGTGAAACCTTGCAGGACAACCCAAACGTCGTGCTCGTTGGTGACTTTAACATCACGCCAGCCGACATCGACGTGCATGACCCTAAACGCTGGGCAGGTAAAATTCATTGTTCTGATATCGAACGGTTAATGCTGCAAAAACTAATGAGCGAAGGCTTATTTGACACCTATCGTCACTTCAATACTGATGGCGACCATTTTAGCTGGTGGGACTACCGCGGCGCTGGCTATCGTGCCAATGAGGGTTTGAGAATTGACTTAATTCTAAGCTCCTCGGCAATGCTCAACGCCGCCACTGGCAGCCATATTGACGAAGCCCCCCGAAAACTTGAACGACCCTCAGACCACACGCCGGTGGTGGCTGAATACTCACTGTAGAGCCGTAAAATTTACGGGCAATGTCGCCCGAAACATATAGCCAGCTGTTGTCATACCTCTGACACTTTACATATTTACGCTGTTACCTTTGTTTCGAACAACCATGCCCTCTACCATGAAAAAACATCTACTCTTTGGTCTATCGGCCAGCCTCGTTTGCGCTGCGATCTCGTCTTCCTTCGCAGCCTCCATCAATGAAATTCGTACTGATCAACCTAGTACAGATGTGGATGAATACGCTGAAATTGTCGGCGCCGCTGAAGAATCGCTTAGCGGCCTAAGCTACCTAGTATTAGGTGATGGCACTGGTGGCAGTGGCGTTATTGAATCGGTAGTTAGTCTCGACAGCAGCGCAATTCCTGCCGATGGCGTATTTGTATTCGCAAAATCAGCCACACTACTCTCAGGCACTGTGACACCAGACCTAGTTACCAGCAGCCTAAGTTTTGAAAATAGCGACAACGTCACACACTTACTAGTCAACGGATTTACTGGCAGCAATGGTGACGACTTAGACATCGACGACGACGGTACACTCGACGTCACACCTTGGACCAGCATTGTTGATTCCGTCGCACTAAAGGAAAACGATTCCGGAGAAATGCTATACAGCAATCGCATTGTCGGCCCTGATGGCAGCTTTGTACCAAGTCATGTTTACCTGTGCGACGAAGGCTTTCGCATCGGAGCTTTTGATGTCGCATCAGCTGAGGCAAAGGATACGCCAGGCACAGCGAATAATTGTGACGGGGGCGGAACAGGTACACCAGTTGCAGCCACTATCCCCGAAATTCAATCCAACAGTGCAAGTAGCCCATTGGTGAATCAGCAAGTCAGCACCTCGGGAATAGTGACTGCCGCGTTCACCAGTAGTGACCAGCTAAAAGGCTTCTTTCTACAAGATCCTGTCGGCGATAACGATGTCAGCACCTCAGACGGTATCTTTGTGTACAACCAAGATGCCGCCGTATCTGTCGGCGACCAAATAACACTCGATGCTACCGTGGTAGAGTTTTTCGAATTTACTGAACTTAGCAATGTAGCAAACTTAGTCGTGGTTTCATCGGGTAATACCTTACCGGCGCCCGTGCAGGTGACATTACCAGAAACTACTGACGGCGAGCTCGAGCAATATGAAGGAATGCTCGTTGAAATTGTTAGCCCAATGACCATTTCACAAAACTTTTTTCTCCCGCGCTTTGGGCAAATGACTCTCTCGTCACCAGACGATAACGGCAACGCCGGTCGACTCTATCAACCCACCAACATCTTCAGTGCAGGCAGCCCAGAAGCATTGGCGCTGGAAGCCGAAAATGCTCGTCGAACCCTTATTTTGGACGATGGTCAAGATGTAAGTGGTTTCGGCGACAACCCTGATCCAGTGCCCTATATTGGCAAAAACCCAGCATCCGTTATTCGTGCCGGTGACACCGTCAGCAACTTAGTCGGCGTGTTAGATTACGGTCGAATTAACGCTAACTCACCACCGAGTCGAGACTACCGACTGCATCCAACCGAAGCACCTAGCTTTACCGCAGCAAACCCACGACAAAGCACACCAACAAACCCAGGCGGATCAGTCACGGTAGCCAGCTTTAACGTACTCAACTATTTCACTACCTTAGATGGTAATGGTTCGATTTGTGGCCCATTGGCAAATCAGGACTGCCGTGGGGCAGATTCAGCCAACGAACTAACTCGCCAACAAGACAAAATCGTTAGCGCTCTCATCGCCATGAATGCCGATGTGGTCGGCCTGATTGAAATCGAAAACAATGGTTTTGGTGCTGGCAGCGCTATTCAAACCTTAGTCGATGCAGTTAATGCCAAAGCTGGCGTCACAAAGTACGCGGTGCTGCCCATTAATGAAGGCGTAACCCCTGGCTTAGGCGGTGACGCGATCACTGTAGGCTTTATCTACCAGCCATCAAGAGTGACGAGCATAGGCACAGTCACTACCTTAGAGACTGGCGCATTCTCCGAATCTATTACCGATGGAGGCCGTAGCCGTCAACCGATCGCTGCTAGTTTTCGCGAAGGTGCATCAAACCAAGTTTTTACCGCCGTCATTAACCACTTCAAATCTAAGCGCGCACCATCATCAGTTCAAGGTAATGGCAACGATGATTCTGGCGATGGCCAAGGTTCATGGAACTTGCGACGTACTGAAGCCGCAAACGACTTAGCCGACTGGTTAGCTAGCGACCCAACTGGAGTCAACAGCGGCGACATTTTGATCTTAGGCGACCTTAACGCCTATGCTAAAGAAGACCCAATGTTAGCATTGGCCGCTAAGGGGTATACCGACTTGATAAAAGCACACAATGGCCAAAACTCATATTCGTATAGCTTCGACGGCATGGCCGGCTCCTTAGACCATGCGCTCGCATCAACATCGTTGCAAGCTAAGGTTACCGGGGTCACGCAGTGGCATATCAATACCGACGAACCACCGATGTTAGATTACAACACTGAGTTTAATCCAGATGGCTACTACCAAGACGATTCGTTCCGCGCGTCGGATCACGACCCAGTCATTGTTGGCCTAGATTTTGCAGCACAAGAGGATTGTTTTGTGGTTCCGCTAGCAAACACTAAGGTAGTGGTATTCTGTCTCTAGACGATTAAGCTACAGGGTAGCCCAGTGCATCAATTGTAACTGGGCTGCCTAGAAAGCTCTATCAAATCAGACGCGTCTCATTGCCGATCTCTGGTTGGTTAGGAATCAATTGTGATAGCAGCAGAGAACCAACCGCGATACCCGCTCCAATTAGAAACACCAAAGCACTGCTGTGCAACCAAACCAAGCCCAGTACGGCAGGTAGCACCACCGCAGCAATATGGTTAATTGTAAAACTAACCGCTGCCGTTGAAGCAATATCATCAGGCTCTGCGATTTTTTGCAGATAAGTTTTGACCGCAATCGCGAACGCGAAAAAGAAATGATCGAGAATATAAAGCGCTCCGGCAATTTTGGCATTCTCGACCAAGGCGTAAGAGACGAACACAACGATCAAGCCAACATACTCAAACGTAAGCGCGCGTCTTTCTCCGATCACGCCAATTAATTTACCAATACGCGCCGCAAACAGTAAGTTAAATACGTAATTAGCCAGAAACAGCAACGAAATCGATGCCGCCGAATAGTTGAATTTCTCGACCAGTAAGAATCCTGCAAACACCATAAATATCTGGCGACGCGCGCCGCTCAAAAACACCAATGAGTAATACAACCAGTAAGATTTGCGAATCACTAATTTGGTTTTCTGTTCTACCTTAGCTTCAAACTGTGGAAACGCCATCCACACAAATAGCACCAGTAGTAAGGCCAGGCCGCCGAATACAAGGTAGATCGTTTTATAACTCACCGCCCAATTTTCCAACATGAGCCACGTACTACCAAAAACCAAGATTGAAGCACCAGCTTTTACCGCCAATGCGGTACCAAGAAAGTGCGCCGCCGTTGACTTATCAATCCACTGCAAGGTAAGTGACTGGTTAATTGTCTCGAAGTAGTGAAACCCTATCGACATCACCACAGTGGTAATGTACAAACCGACAACCGTGGGGAAATAGCCCGTCGACACCACACCTAAAGCCAGCAGTAACAAAGACAAAATGGCAAAACGTTGCTCTTTGATATAGGCCATCAAAAACACAGCGGTAAACGCCAAAAAGCCAGGAACTTCACGCAGGCTCTGCAATATACCGATCTCGCGCCCCGAGAACTCAGCGACTTCTTTGCTAAAGTTATTTATTAACGCGGCCCACGTAGAGAAAGCCAACGGCATGATAAATGCCATAATTAATAGAAGGTTTGCTGGGGAACGCCAGTCACGAGATACGTTCATATTGTGTTTAAGCGCAAGCGGAAGGAAAGCCAAAGAGTAAGGAACATACGCCGGTAATGCAAAGCAAGTTCGGCTGATTTTGCGTAATCAGCAAATTCAGCCATAACGCGTATCGTATTACTCCACAGAGATACGGGAATTCGACCTGCCTGGCATCGGATATCTCGCATGATTATAATTGACAAATAACCAGATTATGCCGTTGTCACTAGGCATTGGACTATGTTTAAATGTGAATCCCTACACCAGAATACGAGTAACACGCCTTGAAGTTTGGCAACTGGACTGCCCTAAGTAGACTATCCAAAAGTAGCGCCCTCAATCGCATAGTTTTCTGCGTCTTTTTAGCGCTCGTTTGGATGATTGCACAGTTCTGTTTAATTCCAATATGGCCCACCGAGGCGACGCTCCTGATGCGAGCGGCCCTACTGAGTCGATACCTCGTAGATGCGCTGGCTATTCTAACCGTCACGGTACTATTGTGCTGGGCTAGCCGTCTAACTCAGGCGTTTGCATGCCTGGTAGCCATACTTGGACTATTCACTTTTGTTGTGCAATTTCAGAGCCTGCGGTTCTCTAATCAATTATTTTCGGTTGTGGCACTTGAGAATACTGACCACATTGCGATGATAGCCAACAATACAATGATGATCGGTCTCGCGGCGTTTCTGGCCTACGCACTCCTGATGACTAGATTTGTAATGCGAGGCAGCCAAACATCCAGCATTCGAACCCGGCTAGTGCTACTGGCAGTTCTTCTGCTCAGCGCAATTGCAATTCGCAACGACCACAAATGGCTCCCGAGCGATGTTGTGACAACGCGTGCCACTTATTATAATTCACGAGACTTCAGTCACTTCAAACACTCCTTATTGTCGGAATTCTGGCGAGTTTTGACACACCAATATCGGATGCAACGCCGCATCGATCAACTCGGAGATACAACGCTAATTCTCGATGAGCGGCTGCGAAAATTCGTTGCTAAACATAGTCTAAGTTGGGGTAAATTTAGCGCAGAATACCCGCTGCTCCATTTGACCAAAACCAGCGAGCGACTCGATGGTCTTAGCAGTAAGCCGTTCCCAGCTGCGCCAAATGTGATTGTAATCTTTGCCGAAGGGTTATCGGCTCGCACCATTCAACCTTATTCAAATAAGTTTCCTAACATCTCGGACAATATTGCAGAGTTTGCCGAACAAGCAATTAAATTTGACCACTATTACAATCACACTTTCGCCACCTATCGCGCTTTAGCCGGCCAAAACTGCTCATTTTTCCCAGCCTACCGGACCGAAGCGGAAGTTCGATATCGCTGCCTGCCGCATATATTAAAAGACTCCGGATACCAAACCGAATTCTTAATCTCACAGAAAAAAGACGCAACCGACCTAGATGAAATGCTATCCAGAGTTGGCTTTGATTCTGTGTTGGCGTATGAAGAACTAGAGCCCATGTTAACGCATGAACCGACGTTAACCGCCCTACCAACGCACCTCAGTGATGCCAAGCTATTTGCAACAATGGTTGAGCGTTTGAAGCAACGGCATGCATCAATTGAACAGAATAAGAAACCGTTGTATCTCGGCGTCTACAATTTTGAAACGCACACCAACAATCACCCGATGTCGCCAGTCGCGCAGTATGAAGCCGCGCCGAACAACTATGTGTTGAATACAATCCATGGTTTTGATAAAGCGTTTGGTTTATTTTGGGACTACTTCAAAACTTCGCCCTACGCCGACAATACGATCTTAATTCTCACCTCAGATCACGCGCATTACCCTGACAACGACTATCGCAGCCTCTGGTCGCCAGAGGACCGCTACTCTCCAGTATTCATGGATCGTATTCCACTGCTAATCTATTCGCCATTTCATGAACAGGTTGCGAAATTTAAGATACGTCGCTCCAGTTCCTTGGATTTCGCGCCGAGCATTCTGCATTTATTGGGGATCAATCGCTACCAATCGCCCTTTCTAGGCCATAGCTTGTTCGACTCTACGCCCAGAATGAGACCCATTGCGATGAGCAATCAAGACGCTTGGTACACTGCCCGAGGATTGCCTCAACAGCTAACAACAGAAGAACCAAACCCGAACTATGAGAGCATGCGCCTATTCATAAAACGCACACAAGCGCTCGAGTTAAAAAATAAACTATGGCCCGCTAAGGTCGATTAACCGACCAAACAATACGCAATAATTCTGTCACTATTAACGGTTATAGCTGCTCGACTAATAACCCAGCCATGAGTTCTCTGATTTTCTCATGCCAATCTCGCGCATGCCAGTCAGCGTTGGAAACCCGCTCAGAATTAGCGATATCGGCGTCAATACTACGCTGCAACTGAGTCACCAACTCAACCGACAAGGCGGTCACGCAACACTCTTCATCTTTCGATAAGGAACGATGGTTGATATTAGCCGAACCAAAGCAAGCAACCTGGTCATCTATCAACAATAGCTTAGTGTGCATCATGGTCTTTTGATAGCGATATATGCTAACGCCAGCGTCCAATAAGGATTGGTAGTAACGCTGCCCAGCGAGTTGTGACAAACGGCTATCACAATATTTACCACCCGTTAAAATTGTCACTTTTACACCTCGCTGCTGCGCCTGACACAACATATCAATTAGGTCTGCGTCGGGCGAAAAATACGCAGTAGTCAGGGTAATCCGTGATTTTGCAAGCATGACTAAGGTTCTGACCAAGCTCGATATATCAGTCCAGCCAACCGTACTAGAGGCATTAACTATTTGCAGCGGTATGTTTTCTGGCATCAGGGTATGCGGGCTATCGGCCAATGCGTTAGGCACATCGTGCAACCAAGCGCCGCTTTCGTTCCAATTATCCAGAAAACTGGCCCGAAGTGCGGTGATAGCAGGCCCTTGCAACTCGAAATGATTGTCACGCCACTCTTGAGGGTTTCGCGCATCACCGCCCCATTCATCCGCGATGCCAACACCACCAGTAAACCCAAAGGTATTGTCGCAGATCAATATTTTTCGATGAGTTCGCTTGTCAGCACGCCATATCCGCCAAGTCGCTATCGGCCGAAACCATCGAAGCTCAACGCCAGCAGACTGCATCTTGGCAACTAAACCGGCATCCATTTGCTTGGCACCATAAGCATCAAGCAGCAGCCGCACCGTCACTCCCTTTGCTGCGCGCTCTGCCAATGCGTTAGCAAATCGCTGTGCGATATCGCCGCGCCAATACACAAAAGTGACGAGTTCAATCACCGACACGGCTCGCTCGATAGCCTCTAGCATTGCCGGAAAGATCGCCTCGCCGTTTTGTAATGGCCGTACCGCATTACCGTCGGTGAAGTTAACGCCTAGCGCCGCCTCCAAGCGACTACGATAATAATATGCGGTATCTTGCGCAGTAAATTCACTACCGGAGCTCATAGATAAACCTGATTAAAGTTGCTGTTCAACGACCTAAAAAGCTGATTAGCCTACAGCAGCTGCGGACAAGAAAGTGTGTATAAACACGCAATACGGATACCGGAATGGACACCAAACTCAATCGATTGGATCATTAACATCGCTGATCGTGTCGATCAATAATTGCGCCATCTCAGTTGGTTTGACTCGATAAATCACATGATCTCCAGCAAAGGTGCGTATGGTCCAGCCGCGGCTCGCTGCACGACGCCAAGACGGATCCTCAGATCGTGCCGCCATGGTCATTTCCTCAGGAACAAAAGCCACATAACTGACATTTATTGTCTTGGCCTTAGGGTTATCAAAACTAACTGCTTGAGAAATGGTATTGGCCGGATGATACACATCGCGTGGATACGGTAATGATGGATCTACCCAAGGGAATTTCACCAAATGATCTTCAATCGGATAGTCACTAAATTTGCCGCCCCACGTCTCCATGGCAGACATTCCATGCCCCGGCACCGCTGCATCGAGAAACGTTGCATGCTTAATACGTTCAGGTATTTCATTCATCACGCCGGTCAACACCATGCCGCCATAACTATGGCCAACCAAGACAACCTGCTGTAAATCTTCAAATAAAATCAGATTAACAATGTCGCTGATATGCGTGTCGAGG
This sequence comes from Arenicella xantha, assembly GCF_003315245.1. Lineage (NCBI taxonomy): Bacteria > Pseudomonadati > Pseudomonadota > Gammaproteobacteria > Arenicellales > Arenicellaceae > Arenicella > Arenicella xantha. Next base: position 983,341 of record NZ_QNRT01000001.1, read on the forward strand.
TTCACATCTGGCCCCGCTAGGTGAAAACGCTCACCGAGACCGGTCAGCGTTGGGCGATAAACCGAATGTCCCCGCTGGATAAGAGTCTCACTTACGGTACGCCAGTCCCATCCACCGCCGGTTGCACCATGCACAATAATAAAAGTTTGTTTATCGCCGCCAGCACTCACTGGACTAGCTGATATCAAGCAGCCAAAAAGTAATAGAGCATTTATGAGAATGTTACGCATAGTTAAGAGCCTCCGCCAAGGCGATCTAGTCAGGTGCCCACCAGTGTAACAAAGCCATCATCATCGACGCTATTTGTATCTCAAGCTAACGGTCATTACGCTTGTCAAACCCAACTCATCAACCAACCTAACGATTTGCAATAAGATAATTTAGCTCAGGTTTACAACTACCGCATTTTGAACCACAGCCCAACGTCGAAGACAATTCCTCAATGCTCGACGTTCCGCCATCAATTGAGAGCTCAATGGCTTTACGCGTTGTGCCGAAGCAACTACAAATCAACTCATCAGCACCACCAGCTTCTCCGCGCAATAGGTCAGACCAAGGCACAAGCTGTGGGTTGGCATAAAGTTGGTTTAACCATGTCAAGCTGGGCAAACGGCTAGCATCTACTGCAACGAACAACAAGATTTCAAGCTGATCCTGTTGGTAAGCGGCAATCACTTCTGATTCATCAATGGGGTTTTGGTACTGTGTAATCGTTAAATCACTATCACTAGTATTTAGCACCCATTGACGCCAATCGACTTTGGCATTCGTACCTACTAGGGTTGCTAGGCCTGCATCAACCACACTTTCAGCCCAATAAACCCAAGCATGCTTGTCAATGGGCGCACGACTCACCACATATACCCATTGCCCGCAATCATAAGGTTCGATCGCTACAATAGCTGCTTTAGATTCCGGCTGGCCAGACACTGGGTCGACAACCGATTCAATGAGGTTGCAGACCACAGCGTGCGTGGCAAACTGTTGATTCCAATGAATTGGGCTAAACAGCTGCCCGGAAGCAATCGATTGAGAGACCTCCGCCCGCATCACAACTCGACCAAGCACGTTGCTCACTTGCACAAACTGATGGTGCTTGATCCCTAGTGTTAGCGCGTCTTCAGGGTTTATTTGCACAAATGGTAGCGGGTCATGCACGGTTAATGCGGGCACCGCTCCGGTACGCGTCATGGTGTGCCATTGATCACGCAAGCGCCCCGTATTTAGAATAAACTCAGCTTTTTTTGCCTGTATTTTTTTCGGTTTGCCACTCACAAACTGCGCTCGGCCGGAGGCGGTATAAAACTGCCCGTCCTCGAATAACCTATCCGTCCCTTGCGGATGCGTAGCGGTGACAGGCCATTGTATGGGAGTTAGTTCCTGATACTCGAGCTCGGACAAATCACTTAGTCCGCTAATATCGAAGGCTCGGCTACCTTGATTCTCAAATCCCGATAACGCCGCATGTTCGACAAAGATAGCGTGCGGGCTCTGATACGGGAAGTATTCTTGAAAGCCAAGTTGATGTGCAACCTGTGTTATTGCCCACCAATCGGCTTTAGCCGACCCTGGAGCTTGACGAAAAGCACGTTGGCGACTAATTCGTCGTTCAGAATTAGTAACACTACCGTCTTTTTCTCCCCAACCCAATGCCGGCAGAACAATATCGGCAAAGTCGCTGGTATCAGTATGCGTCACATCGGACACAATTACCGTTGGGCAAATCTCAAGAGCCGCTCTGATTTTGTTACTGTTCGGTAGGCTTACGGCTGGATTGGTAGCCATAATCCACAGCACCTTAATCTTACCTTCTGCTACCGCTTCAAATAAGTCGACCGCTTTTAAGCCGGCCTCATTAGCGATACGTGGTGAATTCCAAAATCGTTGCACACGATCGATGTCCCCCGATGAAAAATCCATATGCGCAGCCAGTTGGTTAGCTAGACCACCGACTTCCCGCCCACCCATGGCATTTGGTTGACCGGTGATCGAAAATGGCCCAGCACCGGCATAACCCAAGCGACCAGTCGCCAAATGGCAATTGATGATGGCATTACACTTATCTGTTCCGGTAGCCGATTGATTAATTCCTTGCGAGTAAAAGCTTACCGTCTTCGGTGTCGCCAAAAACCAATCGAAGAATGTTTGTACTAAAGATTGGTCTAATCCGGTCTCACGCGAAACACGTTCAAGGCTCATTGCTTCAGCGCTGTTCGCAGCGGCTTCAAACCCATCAGTGTGACGATCAATGTAACCCTGATCGATACCATCAGTTTGAATTAGGTAACGCAACAACCCTTGAAACAAAAAGCCGTCAGTACTTGGCAACAAAGGTAAGTGTAAATCAACCAAGTCATTAGTAGCGGTCTGCCTCGGGTCAATTGAAACAACCCGCATATTGGGGTTATTAGCTTTAGCGGCAACCATGCGTTGATACAACACCGGATGGGTCCACGCCGCATTTGATCCGACCAGCACAATAAGATCAGCCACATCCAAGTCTTCGTAGCAGCAAGGCACCGAATCTGATCCGAAGGCCCGCTTATAAGCAGCCACCGCAGAGGACATACAAAGGCGCGAATTGGTATCAACGTTAGCGGTCCCAATAAACCCTTTCATGAGTTTATTTGCAACGTAATAATCTTCAGTCAGCAGCTGCCCCGACAAATAAAAGGCGACACTATCGCGCCCGTATTGCGCGATGCTTTGCTCTATCTTCCGGGCAATTGTTTGCGTTGCCTCAGACCAACTAACCGCCTCTCCATATACAACTGGATGAGTCAATCGGTTGCCGTCGCGGACACTGAGCAAGGTTTCCTTTAAATTGCTACCCTTGCTACAAAGTCGACCATAATTAGCGGGATGTGTTGGCGTAGCGAGGACAGTCTTAACGTCGTCATCGAGAACCGATACCGACACACCACATCCGACACCACAATACGGGCAAGTGCTTAAAATTTCAGGCATAGCAATCGATACTCACCATGGCTAAGCGCCCAAAACAACATGTGCGCCACTGATCCGAGCTGGATAAACGGACACACTAGCATCGGCCTCGATACAGTCACCAGTACTCAAAGAGAAATGTTGTTTGTAGAGCGGAGATGCTACAACTAATTCATCTCCAACACTGCCAACAATGCCTCGCGATAACACGTTAGCGTTGCCGAGCGGATCCCAGTTATCGAGCGCGTATAGTTTTTGTTCTGTTTCAGGCAGATAGAATAACGCGACCTGTTTTTGCTCTCCATGAACCTCGACTAAAGCACAAACACCCGAATTCACCACTAGATCACTGACGGTACAAATAATTTGTTGACTCATAATTTCTAAACCTGCACTAAGGCAGAACCTTTAATTGATTACGCCGCTTTTCAGCTTCCGTTGCAGGTCGAATTTGACCGCGTTCAGTGCTCATTACAATGTTAGCGTCCCGTTCCGACGAATTAACAAACTGGCGAAACCGCTTGAGTTTATCGGCATCCCCAAGAGCGGTCTTCCATTCACATTGGTAAGTGTCAATAATGTGCTGCATTTGCGCTTCCAATTCAGCACCAATACCCAGCGAGTCATCGATAATCACACTCTGTAAATACGGCAAGCCCCCTTCCAAGCTTTCAAACCACACCGAAGTGCGCTGCAAGCGATCGGCTGTACGCACATAGAACATCAAGAATCGATCGATATACTGCAATAACGTTGGGGTATCCAAGTCAGTTGCAAACAAATCGGCGTGTCTTGGCTTCATGCCACCATTGCCACACAGGTAGAGATTCCAACCATTTTCAGTCGCGATTACCCCCACATCCTTACTTTGAGCTTCAGCGCACTCCCGAGTACAACCTGACACCGCCATTTTTAATTTATGCGGGGAACGCAGTCCTTTATAACGATTTTCCAGATCTATCGCTTGGCCAACGCTGTCTTGCACACCATAGCGGCACCAAGTACTACCGACGCACGACTTAACCGTGCGTAGTGACTTGGCATAGGCATGACCCGTTTCAAAGCCTGCATTAATAAGTCGCCCCCAGATATCCGGAAGATCATTCAATTGAGCACCAAATAAATCGACGCGTTGCCCGCCGGTAATTTTGGTATACAAGCCATAGTCTTTCGCCACCTGTCCAAGCGAGATCAGCTGGTCGGGTAAAATCTCACCACCAGGCACGCGCGGAACCACTGAATAAGTGCCATCCTTTTGCATGTTTGCCATAAACGTATCATTCGTGTCTTGCAGTGGTACCAAATCAGATTCCAGCACATGCTCATTCCACACAGACGCCAAAATTGACCCAATAGCAGGTTTGCAGATATCACAACCAAGACCATTCCCGTGTTGGGCTATGAGTTCATTAAAGGTCTTTATCTGCGTACTTTGGACTATGGTAAATAATTGCTGGCGAGTAAATTTAAAGTGCTCGCACAAGTCCGTGTTGACCTCTAACCCACGCGCCGATAGTTCAAAATCAACCACGTTTTTAAGCAACGCTGCGCACCCTCCGCAGCCCGTCGAGGCCTTTGTACAGGTCTTGATATCGCCTAACGTAACTTGACCATCGTCGATGGCTGCCATCACATCCGCCTTAGTCACGTTATGACATGAACATATCGAAGCGGTCATCGGTAAAGCATCAACCCCTAAGGTCGGTGCCGCACCATTGGTCGCAGGCAAGATTAGGTTTTCTGCTTCCGCGGGTAATTCAATATCGTTCAAATAGTATTGCAAAATAGTATCGTAATCACTGCAATCGCCGACCAACGTAGCACCTAACACTCGCTTACCGTCTGCGGTTACATTTAAGCGTTTATATACGTCATCACGTTCATCGCTAAATACGAAGGCTCGAGACTCCTCCACCACCCCCTTAGAATCACCAATTGAACCTACATCAACGCCGAGTAATTTGAGCTTGGTGCTCATATCTGCGCCGGTGAAGGACACTTTTTCTTTGGTTAGTTGAGACACTGCGGCCTCAGCCATTCGATAACCGGGAGCAACTAGCCCATAAATAAAGTTACCTAACACCGCACATTCACCAATTGCGAAAATATTCTCATCCGATGTTTTACAATGGTAGTCAATCTCAATACCACCACGTTCACCAACATTTAAATCCGCATCACGCGCCAGTTGATCATATGGGCGAATTCCCGCCGAAAATACAATTAAGTCGGTTTCCAGCTGTGTTTCATCGGCAAACTCCATTTTCAAACGATGCTGATCACCTGCGACGATTTTCTGTGTGGCTTTATTGGTGTGAACCTTAACTCCGAGCGCTTCAATTTTGCGCCGTAACATGCCACTACCGCCTTCATCGAGCTGTACGCCCATGAGGCCAGGCGCAAATTCGACAACATGAGCTTCCAAGCCTAAGTTCTTCAACGCATTAGCACACTCTAAGCCCAGAAGACCACCACCCACGACGACACCCACCTGCTTTCCTTTGGCCGATGCTTTGATCTCAGCGAGGTCATCAATAGTGCGATAAGCAAGACAGTGCGCCTGTTCCCGACCGGGAACCGGTGGAATAAACGGGTAAGAGCCTGTAGCAAGCACCAATTTATCGTACAAAAACTCCTGCCCGCCCTCGGTCACCACTTTTTTTCCAACTCGGTCTATTCTGGCGACGAAATCGCCAAAATGAGCATCTACCCCCAGCTCAACATAACGTTCTCGAGTGGTAAGTGCCAAATCTGAAGGCTTTTTACCATCAAAGACTTCAGACAAATGAACACGATCATAAGCCGGTCTTGATTCACCGCCGATAACGCAAATATCAGCATCTACACTGCTAGCAGCCAAAGTTTCGACATAGTGGTGCCCCACCATTCCGTTACCCACAACAACAATTTTAAGTTTTTTCATAAGTACTATTACCTTAGAATTTTGCGCCAGCCCAAACCCAGAGCTTATCGGTGTCAACTTTGCCAAAGGCTGCATCACCAGCCGAATAGGCCGAAAACTTTATGCCCGCAGAGAAGTGCTTGTTGATGCCGCGCGTGTATTGCACATTAACTTCATCACCAAGATCACTCACGCCATTGAGCGGTAAATCAGACGAATAATCATGATAGGCAGCCAACCATTTTCCACCGGCGAACTGGCCAGCAACTGAAAGCACCACGTCTTCGAGTCCTTGATTAGGTGTCACCAAGAACTGATCACTCCAGCCATTGAATTTGTGTAATGTCGCCAACGGTGTTGCAAAGCCATTAGCGCCATCGTCGGAACTCAGCACTTCGTAACCGAGCTTTGCGGTAATACCTGACCACACAGCACCGCCTTCCAGCAGTAGATAATCGGTATCGAATACATTGTTAGTCTCTTGCTTAGCGTATTCGGCCGCATACAAAAGCTTAGATTCAGCCATAGCGACCGCGCCACTTAAACTCACGCCATACGTATCGAGCGCATTGGGCAGGCCATTATCGACCTCAAGTAAGTAGGTATACCCGACCAACTTACCGAACGGTGTTTGATACGATGTATTGAGAATTACGTCCTTGCTGTCTATATCCGCTTCTTCAGCAAAAATACGGTTTCGTTTATTCAGGTATGCCGCGTTAACCACTAAACCATCAATCGGTTTGACTGCGACTACAACACCATCGAATGTCTGTCGGTCTTGACGCCAGCCAACGTGCCCAACGAAGCGATGCCCGTCGAGCGTAAACACCTGACGACCCACCTTTGCTGTCACCATACTGCTTGTGTATTGCACGAACGCCTGATCGATTTCAGTAACCTCAGGATCAGCAATCACCGAATACCGCCCAGGCTTTACTCCGGCTGGCGGCACGCTAAAATCGTCAATTAGGCTCCGACTATCTTCGACCTCTAGCGTAGCTGACAAACCGGACCAATCCGCTGACTTATAGCCAAGCCGACTACGTAGCGTCAGCGCATCGGCGTCTTGTAAGGCGTTGCTTTGGTGAACCGACTCGTATCGCAAACGAAAATCGCCATAAACTTTACCTGCATCTTTTGCGTTATCTTGGGCGTTTGAATTGCCACAAACGATACATATTGCAATAACCAAATAGACTCTTTTCATAATTCACTCATATGCATAGGGGTTGATCAACCAGCGCTTGGTTTTAGTTAAAAGGGTAATCGGCAGCACGCAATGATGCTAAGTTCGCGGCAACTAACTCACCTTCTCATCGTTACTCGACGCTTGAGCGGATTCTGCCGGTGTGGTTTCGATCTTCTTCTTAGCGGCATCAAAATCCACCACACCTTTCTTTTCATAAAGAAATGACAGAACTTGTTGCCGGTAATAGTTGAATTTATCGCTCTTCGCCAAGGCTAAACGCTCTCGTGGTCGCGCTAGGTCGATCTCCAATATTTCGCCTACGCGGGCAGCCGGACCATTCGACATCATGACAATTTTGTCGGACATCAATACCGCCTCATCAACATCATGCGTGATTAGAATAACGGTCGTATTTAGCTCTTTCTGAATCTCCATCACCGAGTCCTGTAGGTTTGCTCGGGTCAGTGCATCAAGCGCACCAAATGGTTCATCCATTAACATCACCTTAGGCTGCATCGCCAAGCAGCGCGCAATACCAACACGTTGCTTCATACCACCAGAGATTTCATGCGGCATCTTTTGAGTTGCATGATCCATCTTAACGAGGCGCAAGTTATGCTCTACCCACTCCATCATTTCAGCGCGCGTTTTATTTCCTTTAAATACCTGCTCGACGCCAAGCGCCACATTGTCATACACACTTAGCCATGGCATGAGAGCATGACTTTGGAAAACCACTGCGCGGTCTGGCCCCGGCTCATTCACTTCTTTGCCATCCAAAATAACGCCACCGGAAGTCGCTTGATACAGACCCGCAACAATATTCAGGACGGTTGATTTACCGCAACCGGAGTGGCCAATTATCGACACGAATTCACCTTCATTAATATGAAAATCGACATCGGACAAAGCACAATAAGTACCATTAGATGTTGGAAATTCGATTCCAACTCGCGATATTTCTAGAAATTTATTCATCATTTTGGCTCCCGGCCTCTATTATCGAAGTACCGCCAGCTTGTCCCAGCTAACATAACGTTGTACCAACAAGATCAGACGATCTAGTGCGAAGCCAAGCAAACCGATTACTACCACCGCCACCATAATTCGTGACAAAGAATCGGATGATCCGTTTTGGAATTCGTCCCAAACAAACTTACCTAAACCGGGGTTCTGAGAGAGCATCTCAGCCGCAATCAACACCATCCAACCGGTAGCAAGCGACAATCGTAAACCGGTGAAAATCATCGGAATTGAGGCTGGTAAAATGATCTTCCTTACGTGCATGAGCGCTGGTAATTTGATCACACGACTTACGTTAAGCAAGTCCTTGTCGACATTGGCAACGCCTACAGCTGTATTAATCAAAGTTGGCCACAAACAACATAAAGCAACCGTAAACGCTGAATTTAGAAAGGCTTTCTCAAACCAAGGGTCTTCGCTAACATAGACCGCACTAACCACCATCGTAATTAGCGGTAGCCATGCGAGTGGTGATACTGGTTTGAAAATCTGAATAAGCGGATTGATCGCCTTGTAAACACCATCACTTAAGCCACACACAATTCCGATTGGAATGGCGATGAGAGACGCAATTAAAAAACCGAACATTACCGTTTTAAGGCTGGTTAAAACTTGATCGAAGAAAGTCTCCTTACCTGTGTATTTACGAATTTTGATCTTCGCATCTGGTTTTTTTTCTAGCTTCTTGGCATTACGTACTTCTTGGCGTTGATAAAATGCTTCCGCTTTTTGCTTCTCTACCTGATGCTCCTCGACTAACACTGCTGCTTGAGCATAAACTTGCGCCGGCCCAGGAAAGGTGCCCAGAGAAGTGTCAATTTGACTGGCAGTGTATGCCCATAAAAGACAGAAAAAGAACAAGCCAAGCAGCGGGTAAAGCAATGACTTGATGTCAATTGACATCACATACCGCTTTAGCGCAGGGATCAAACTGCTCAACCGAGAGTTAGCAACTTGGTTTGATGGAATAGTCATAATAAATAGGCACTCGATGGAAATTGAAGTTACTACAACGTCTCGTCTTTAAGACCAATTGCAAACTTTTCTAAATAGGCATTGGGCTGACGACCATCGAAGCTTATGCCGTCGATAAACTCAGTCTGCTCAGGCTTAAAACCTGACTCTGTTGCAAAATCAGGAAATTCATCGGCAGATAAAGTCCCTTCATCGATAAGTTCCTTTGCCGCAAGCGCGTATAAATCTGGCTTATATACATCCGAGGCGGTTTTGATATACCAATCGTCCGACTTCGGTTCGGGTATTTGACCCCAACGACGCATTTGAGTGAGGTACCAAATGGCGTCTGAGTAATATGGGTAGGTAGCGTTGTAACGAAAAAACACATTGAAGTCTGGCACATTGCGCTTATCGCCTTTCTCATACTCAAAAGTACCGGTCATTGAGTTTGCAATAACATCTTCGTCCGCTCCGACGTAATTGGACTGAGAGAGAATTTTGACCGCGGCAGGCCGATTCGCGTTGTCATCTTCATCAAGCCATTTAGCCGCTCTAATTAGCGCCTTGACCACTCGAATGGTTGTAATTGGATACTTTTCAGTGAACTCCTGAGTCATCCCAAAGACTTTCTCTGGATTGTTCTTCCATATTTCATAGTCGGTTATCACTGGCACACCGATTCCCTTAAACACGGCCTGTTGATTCCACGGTTCGCCAACGCAATAGCCATGAATGGTTCCAGCTTCAAGCGTAGATGGCATTTGTGGCGGCGGAGTCACCGACAGTAAAGCATCGGCGTCGATGTTACCTGCCGTGTCACCTTTATGCGGAGCGTAATAGCCTGGATGGATTCCACCTGAGGCTAACCAATATCGTAGCTCGTAGTTGTGCGTGGAAACAGGAAACACCATACCCATCTTGAATGGTTCGCCCTCCTCCTTGAATTTTTCAACCACTGGCTTAAGATAGTCGGCCTTAATCGGGTGAACCGGCTTTCCATCTTTCACGGGAATGTATTGCTTCATCTGAGCCCAGATTTCATTGGATACGGTAATACCGTTGCCATTTAAATCCATCGAAAACGGTGTGACGATATGCGCTTTGGTTCCGTACCCAATGGTCGCCGCCAATGGTTGCCCCGCCAACATATGAGCACCATCGAGTTTGCCGTCAATTACACCATCCAACAACACTTTCCAATTAGCTTGTGCCTCGATCGTTACGTAAAGACCCTCATCCTCAAAATAGCCGTTTTCATAGGCAATTGCGATGGGCGCCATGTCGGTCAACTTAATAAAGCCGAATGTTAACTCGTCCTTCTCAGGCTCTCCGAGCTCGGCAAAACTAGCCTGACCGAAAAAGGCAAGCCCAATGGTTAACAGGAATTTATGTGTGACTTGACGAAACATAGAGCAACCTCTAGAAAAATAGATGATCGACCCAATAACCCCAAAACGAGCATATTGAAGAGAGGCACTGAGTGCGGTGAATAAAAATTGGCAAACTCAGCCGAATGAAATCTCAGCAGAGTATGATTTGAGCATTGCTTGGCATCAGTCGAACGTCGTTGTTGTCGGATGCCACCGATAAGTTATCGGTGCTGGAAAATCAGGAAGAGTAGGCTATGCGTCGACTGCGGCCTATTGCGAGTATCCTTGCTCCAGAAAGTTTTTTAGCAGAGAGGTGAGTTAAGATTGTGATTTAGTTTAAGCACGAAGTGTGCCAACTCTCAAAGCTCAGCTAACTCCCTTTAGTCGGCTTTTGGTCGGGCTAATCAGACTTTGCGGGGCGATACCCTGCCCCACAAAGGTGCAATCGATGACTGAAATGCACGATTAAGTATCATGCCAATATTTCAGTTACCTCGATAATTCGCTTCGACAATTCCACCATTGTCTGCCCGTGATCCATCGCCGAACGTCGCATTTGAGTGTACGCCTCGTTCTCAGTTAGCTGCTTTTGTTCCATCAAAATGCCTTTGGCACGCTCAATTAATTTTCGATCCGATAGCCTTGCCTTAGTTTCGTTAAGCTCTGTGCACAAGCTTTGCATTTGATTGAAGCGAAACACCGCGAGATCGATAATCACAGGCAGCCGGTGTGCCCGAACATCATCAACAACATACGAGCTTACGCCGGCCTCAATCACCTTCTGAACCAGCTCTGGCGCGTGTCTACGGGCAAATACAATAACTGGAAGTGGCGCAATGTCGTTGATCTCAACCAGTTGTTGCAAGGTTTCTGGGTCCAATGATTCGACCGACAGAATAAGCACATCTGGCGTCATAACTTTAACTTTATCCAGCAATTGCTTGGCCGACTCGGAGACCTCCAGTGCTTCAAAATTTTGATCACGTAACTTTTCTGCCAGAAAATCTGAGCTGGAAAACTGCTTTACGTTCTCAATTAATAGAATACGATGCGTATACATACGCACGGCGTTCGCAGTCACTTGACTGTGAATAGAATGGTGTTTTGCGTTCATTTCATTACCTCGAAAAAACCCACTGACAATCCAGCATCGTCAGATATGACCTCGCGAAGCACGAAGCGTGCCAATTTTAGATAACTAGATCAGCATTTACTCGATTAAGATAGAAACGATGCAACCCAGTTGGGCAAGGCCTCACCGGCTTTCGCATAAACTGCATGATCGAACTCACTAGCCACCGATGAAGCCTCTAGATTAATTTCAATAGTGGTTGCGCCAGCCTGATTAGCGGCTTGTACAAATCCAGCGGCTGGGTAGACATTTCCAGATGTTCCGATAGATAGAAATAAGTCACACGATGCCAGAGCTGAATAGATTTCGTCCATATACAGTGGCATTTCACCAAACCACACAATATGAGGCCTGAGACTCCCGGCTCGTTGGCAACAAGCGCACACCGAATCCACTGAGATCGCGGTATGACAAGCAAATATTTCGCCGCTGACAGTGCAGCGCATTTTGAGAATCTCGCCATGCATATGCCGAACGCCTGAAGAGCCAGCGAGTTCATGTAGATTATCTATGTTCTGAGTGACCAGTAAAAAATCACCATTAAACTTTTGCTCTAATTGAACCAATGCAACATGAGCTGGATTCGGATCAATCGCGCCCCGTAACAGCGGTTCACGCCGTTGATTGTAAAATCGATGGACAAGCATCGGGTCGCGCGCAAACCCTTCTGGAGTCGCTACATCTTCGATGCGATGCTCCTCCCAAAGCCCGTCGCTGGCACGAAAAGTTTTAATGCCGGACTCAGCCGAAATACCGGCGCCGGTCAGCACCACAATAGATGAATAGTCTCGATAGTTAGGCTTCATATTGGTTCAGTTTAGGTTCAGCTGACCTCCCGTAAAGTGGAATCATCGTAATCACTAGGAGGTTCCTATGAAAATGTTATCCCACCTTTCGGTCGCCAGTTTGGGGCTTATTCTCTTGGTTGGCTTAACGCCCACCACAGCCATGGCAAAAGGCAGTCTACACCTAGACTTACCCGGCATTAGCATTGGCGTTCATGATGATCATCGAAAACGCCAACATCGCCAGCACTATCGCGAAAAACGTTACCAGAATCGTCACTATGATCGGCATCAATCCAGAAAATATGATCGTCGCAGTTATCGACACGACTCGTATCGTAACGACTATAGTCGCCAATATTACTACGGCGGCCGCGACAATCAATACCGCTCGCGTTCTTCCGCTCGCTGCCCCAGCCCAGGGTTTTCTGAGTACTATTACCGCAATCGAGATTGCTATCGACACAAAGACCATTTCCACTGCGGCTAACCACAGCGCATAGCATGTAAACTAAATACATCTAAACCATGTACGTCACTTTTCTCAGCGCGATTATTCGGGGGAAAGTGACGTAGTTTTTAGTACTTAATGCCTTGCATGAAATCTGGGTAATTGAGCTCTACCGATAAATCGTTTAACAGCTTGGCATTACTTATTTTACGTGACTCGCTAAGGTACGACAGCATGCCGTCAGACAGCAATTGTTGCGCTTCTTGCATAGAAATCTCAGGCAGAGGATCCATACCCAGTACATGCGCAGCAGCTTGCAAGAATTCAGAAATTGTACCCGGCGTTCCATCGCTTGCATTGTACACTTCACCACTTGCTCCGCGATGCATGGCGGCAACGCAGATCGACGCTAAGTCATCAGCATGAACTCGGTTAGTAAACCCACATTCATGTGCATGCACTACCGGAGTACGCGCCTTAAGTCGCTCTCTAGGCAGTCGACTGTAAGCATAAATACCCGGCACCCGGAGTATCACCACCGGCACGCGAACCTGTTTTCCCCACGCCAACCATCGCCGCTCTGAATCCAAACGCCGCTTACCTCGGTCTGTGCTCGGTTGGGTTGGAGCCTGCTCAGTAACCCATTCACCAGCGCAGTCGCCATACACTCCTGTAGTACTAATGAGCACCACTTTCGCTGGTTTTACACCAGCATCGACAAAATGTCTAAGCAGGTTTTCGGTGCGTGAGTCCACAATGCCTACCTTCGGTGGCGCCACTGTATAAAAAAGCTCGCCATTTTGACAAAGCGACAAGTCGCGCTTGAGAGAATCCAGATCAACACGCAATCCCAACACGCCGAGCCGCGAACACACCTCTGCAGTCTCAGCGGTCCGCACATAGCCAATAATGCTAGAACGATCAATACCGCATTCAATTAGCTTCTTAGCAATACGCCTACCGACGTCGCCACACCCGAAAATAATACTAGCCATTAGTCTCTTCGCAGGCGCTCTGACACCGCAATTGGAGTTTGATAACGTAATACGATGGAATAACTGGACCCAATAAAGGTAACTAAGGTGGCCAACTGCACAAAGTACACAGCCGTCGGTTCGATAAGTGCGCTTTGCAAAGCAACAAACACAATCAGAAGTGAAAACTCGCTCATTTGACCTAATCGAAAGCCCGTCTCCCAGCCCAATTTCGATGTTTCCGAGACTCGGTGCAACGCGAACCGAAATACCACGGGTTTGAGCACTAACATGGCTCCCCCAAGCAGTACCGCTGGCAGCCAAATCTGATCAAGTTCCGACACATTTAACCCCGCACCAAGAGCAAAAAAGAACAAAATTAAGAAAAAATCTCGCAGCGGCTTAAGGCTCTCTGAGATGAATAGCGCAATGGGGCTCGTAGCCACCGTTATTCCTGCAATAAAAGCACCGGTTTCATGTGAGAAGCCAATCGCATGCGCCAGTTGCGCAATACCCAAGCACCACGCCAACGCTAGCAAGAACACATATTCTTGAATGCGGTCGTATTTCGCTAATAGTTTGAGCAACACCAAGTGCTTAAATACCCACACGCCCCCAACCAACATGGGTAGAAAAACCGCTAACTTGGCTAATTCGACCAAGGTATTTAATTCGGAAGATGCAGCCTGAAAAGCTATCAAAACGACGATGGCGATCATATCTTGAAGCAACAAAACACTAATAATCACCTCGCCAGTATGACGATGATGCAACACTGTAGTTGGCAACAGCTTCAGGCCAATGATCGTGCTAGAGAACATACAGGCCACACCAATGATGACCGAATTGATCATATTGAAACCGGCCAGAGTGGCAAAGCCCCAACCGACAGAGGCAAACACCGCTGAGGTCAACAACGTCACAATCATCGTTTGCCGCAATAAGACCAGCAATTTCCTAGGACTTAAATTCAGCCCCAATAGAAACAACAGAAAGATGATACCGATATTGGATATATCTTGAATGAGCTCAGTGTCGGTAACCCATTTGAGCCCCCAAGGCCCCAACACGATCCCTAGAGCAATATACCCGATAATGAGGGATTGGCGCGCCATTAGCGCAAGGGTTCCAAGCACCGCAGCGCCAACAAATATTAAAAACAGAGAATGAAGCATGCCTGAATGCTAACTCATGCATGCTAGATTAGAAATAACGATTTGTTGGCAATTCGCGAATCGTGGCTCAACTCCGCCCGCTGTAGTGCTTACGAAAACCTCATCGACGAGTCGTTAACGCTGGTAAAACGCAGCGCCATATTGTCTAGTATGAAATTTTGATTCAAACGCCATGGCTTAGAGTCGGCCTGTTTTGGCAACTGTGCTAGCGACCGCTGAATATAGCCAGAACTCAGATCCATCAATGGCGTGTCATTCAATACGGTTTGAGGCTGTGGCTGACAAATGCGATGGCCATTTTTATCCATGTAATTGATTAGCCTTGAAGCATAGCGATGCGTTAAATCAACCTTCAGCGTCCAAGATGCATTGGTGTAACCAACCGCCAAGAAAGTATTCGGTACCCCGCTCAACATCATGCCTTTATAGACATACGATTCACTGGTATCCAGCGGCTTGTTATCGACAAAAAACTCCATGCCCCCAAAGAATTGTACTTTCAGGCCGGTCGCCGTAACAATCATGTCGGCATCAAGTTCCTTGCCTGACTTCAATTTAAGCCCAGTTTGCGTAAAGCACTCAATTCGATCAGTCTCAATACTGGCTTTACCCGACTTCAATGACTCGAAAAAATCCGCGTCGGGACACAAACAGACACGCTGATCCCACGGGTTATACGTAGGCGTAAAGTGTTTAGGATCAAATTTGTCACCAAGTATCTTTTGGATCTCTTCCGACATCTTCCGCTTGGTAAAGTCCGGAAAGGTCTTAGAAATCCAGTAGATAAACATACTGTTCAATATGAACCACCAACGCGCCGCCCAACGCCCAAACCATGCCGCCAGCTTATTGGCAACCGGGTCTTCAGCAGGTTTAGACCCGAGGTAGGTTGGAGACCGCTGCACCATAGTGACATGTTTCGCAGAGTCAGCCATTGAGGGCACCAAGGTAATAGCCGTCGCACCACTACCGATAACCACTACATTTTTGTCACGGTAGTCGAGATCGGTGGGCCAAAACTGCGGATGAATCACCTCACCTTTAAAATCACTCTGGCCCACGAACTCCGGCGCGTGAGCTTGATCGTAACTATAGTACCCAGCGCACATATAAAGAAACTGGCAACTAAACTGCTCGCCTTGCTCATTGGTTAGGAGCCATCTGGCATCTGCGGTCGACCACTCAGCACGCTGAATGTGCTGATTAAACTGAATATGCTTATCTATGCCAAACTCGTTAGCCGTATCGTGTAGGTAACTTAGAATTTTGTCTTTTT
Source organism: Arenicella xantha (assembly GCF_003315245.1). Taxonomy (NCBI): domain Bacteria; kingdom Pseudomonadati; phylum Pseudomonadota; class Gammaproteobacteria; order Arenicellales; family Arenicellaceae; genus Arenicella; species Arenicella xantha. The sequence continues at coordinate 999,524 of NZ_QNRT01000001.1, forward strand.
CAGCAATCGCAGATTTGTCCTCCCACGAACGAAAGGAAAAACCAAAGGTGTACATGTCGGAGTCAGATCGAATTCCTGGGTAATTAAACAAGTCCCAGGTGCCGCCCAGCGATTCACGACGTTCGAGAATCGCATAGCTTTTAGACGGGTTGTGCGTCTGCAAATGGTAGGCAGCACTGATTCCCGAGATGCCTGCCCCGATAATAATCGCATCAAAATGCTGCATAACAGGCTTAATGGTCTAAGAAGTAAGGTTGTAGCTCACTCTTCCACTGCTCAACTAAGGCCGAGTCGTCATGATCCCATGGATGAAAATTTGGCTTCAAGAACATCATATACAGCGGTTTCACTGATTTAATTAAACCGTCTGGGCCAAACAAATAATGCCATAGCTCCTTGCGTTCTTGCCATGTAGCTTTGTAGCCCATGTCACGCAATAAAAAGCGGGTTGCTAATGACATTTTCAACGGAAACTCAAAATAGCTAAAGTAGCGGAATTCGCGATTCAAGCGCTTACGGTCTCCAACACAGTGTTGATATACATCGAAGGCAACCGATTTATGTTCAATTTCTTCGATCGCATGCCATTGAAATAGCTTCCGTAGCGACTCTGGAAAATGCCCCATCGAATCAACGTTAGTCAACGCGAAGTGCGCCATAATTGCAGTGACATGTTCAGCCACTACCGTGCGCGCTAACCGCCGTTCGGGCGACCATTGCTGCTGACGCTCAGTCATCTGTTCTTTGAGCGTTTTTTCAATTTTTGCGGTGCTATACCCCAGATCGTCAAACAACTTATTTATTTTGCGATGTTGCAATGAGTGGTGTGCTTCTTGCGCCGAGAACTCTTTCACTTCTTGCTGAAGCTTAGGATCTGTGACTTGATCACTAAATAGTTTTACGGAATGAATAAACTCCGTCTCTCCAATTGGAAAACTAGCCGACATAGCCACCCAAAGTGCGCTTATCAGGGAATTTTCATTATAGAAAAAGCGCTCTTTTAGATCATCGAACTCGAATTTTACTCGACGAGGTTCGATCGCGAGCTTGGAGTTTGATTGCGGAATCGCGATGGCTGGATTGGTGTGAGCATTCATAATTATTGCCTGCGTTAGCCAACGTTGCCAACGCGATGAATTGTTACGATTAAATTTGTGTTTACAATACTGTAAACTAAGTTACAATACTTTAGAAGCTGTTGACAGTTCTGTCAATAGCAAGTGATTAAGCAATTATATTTATCGATTAAATGGCCAGAAAAACTCACGAATCCCCACAAGCCGCTAAAACTGCGATACTCGATGCAGCCGAAGCCATTATGGTTGAAGTTGGCCCTGCCGGTTTACGAATCAGCGCGGTAGCAAAAAAAGCTGGCATGGCACATCCGAATATTATTCACCACTTTGGTTCACGCGAAGGTTTAATTGATGCGGTAGCCCATCGGGTTGGGCAGCGCGCAACCGAACGCATTACCAACGCCATAGATAAGGCATTGAGTGCACCACCGCAAGATCGTGTCGCGGCAATTACACAGATCCTCGAAACGGTGTATCCGGGCGATGAAGGACGTGCCGCTGTTTGGCTGTATTTAGGTGGCGCGAGTAGTTCTTTAAAACCAAATATGCAACGTATCGTCGAGTTATCTCACCGCTTCCGACAAACCATTGATGCCGACGTGCAACCCGCCAACACTAAGCGCTTGGTCATGTTAATCACCTTGGCACTAGTCGGCGAAGTGGTCTCTGGCCACACTATCAAAGAAGCACTTGGCTTTGATAATACTGAAGGAGACCGAGCACATTTCAAACAATGGTTGGCTGAAATTCTTCTGAATTTGTCGGACCAACAACTTACTACCAGCATTAATGCCGTGGAGTCGAATCAATGAAAAAATTTATGGACAGTGTCGCCGTCGTCACCGGAGCAGGCAGTGGTATCGGTCGCGAGTTAGCGCTGCAATTGGCGGGGCATGGTGCGCACGTTGCGATCTCCGATATCAATCAACAAGGCTTACTTGAAACCTCTGAGCTGATCACCAACCAAGGTGGCAAGGTGCATAGCAAGCTGCTCGATGTCTCTGATCGACAAGCGGTGTTTGATTATGCGAGTCAGGTGCATCAAGACTGCGGTCAAATCAATCTAGTCATCAATAACGCCGGTGTAGCATTGGCATCAGGTACGCTTGCCAATACCACCATAGATGAGTTTGAATGGTTGATGGGCATTAATTTTTCTGGGGTTTTGTACGGTACCAAAGCATTTCTTCCGATACTCGAGCAGGCTGAATGGGGGCATATCGTTAACCTCTCGAGCCTATTTGGGTTAATTGGTGTACCCGAGCAAGCTGCCTACAATGCCAGTAAATTTGCGGTCCGCGGCATGACCGAAGCATTACGCCAAGAGCTCGATCAAAGTGACAGCAAAGTAAGTTGCACATCGGTACATCCCGGCGGCATCAAGACTAACATCGCACGCAATGCACGACCCGGAGAGGCCTTAGATCCACAGGCAACTCTTTTACTAGAGGGTTCGTCTGATCGCTTCGACAAGCTCGCCCGCACTAGCGCCATGGAGGCCGCTCGTCAGATACTCCAAGCGGTGGTGAAAAATAAAAAGCGGCTTCTCATCGGCAACGATGCCAAAATGCTAGACCGAATTCAGCGACTTTTACCTAACCATTATCAATCCATTTTGAAGCGCGCCCTTGATAAAATGACGCAGGACTAGTCTCTCGGCAATGGTTCCAACAAGTGTGTGGTTGACGGTTTCAAGTCAGGGTCTTCGCTAGCTGGTTGGTTTGACTCCCATTCACTAAATCTATCGAGATCCTGAGACACTGAGCTAAGCGTCCACGCCAATAAACTAACGTCATCGATAAAACCTAGACTGACAATAAAGTCTGGGATCAAATCAATTGGCATCACAAAGTAGATTATCGACGTAACGATCAGCGCCAAGCTCTCACGGGAAATCGAGCGATACTCACCGCGGGCATAGCTCTTGACCAACCTAAATGCGGTTTTCGTCGGTTCTAAAATACTGGCAAAACGATCGTTGTTTGTCAGTGCTCGCAACGCACCAGCGTCAGAGACTAACGCTAGCAATTGAGCTGGGCTTTGCAAGGTCGCCGTCACTACCGACTTAGCTTTACGATAAGCTCGACTATTCAATAAACGTGAGGGCTTTTTACTTGGCATCGTGCATGTATGGGTTAGTTAGGGGCTAAGGTTGCTATCGACTAATCTGTTATCAACTAAGCTGTTATCAACTTAGTCGTTATCAACTAGGAAGGAGCTAATCCACCATTAGTGGCAATGAATATTTGAATTAGCATAACAGACCCTGATAAACAGACGAATCTCAGCCCGCATCAGCGTATCCGGCGCCACGTTACTTACTTCACAAACTTGTTGCGTCAGCGCTTTAAGGTCTGACGCCCATTCCGCTTAAAAATAGTCTGGCTCGTTACCCGGTTTCCACTTTATGCTGCAGCCAATGCTGGCTACTTGCTCATCGACCGTGGCTTTATCTGCCAAAACGGCGGCGAGCGCAGCAGTTAGATCAGCGCCGCTAACGTCGTGCGAGTTCGACGGCCGTGAATTGTCCATTTGCCCGCGATATTGCAAACGATGAGCACGACTGTAAACAAAAAAATCTGGCGTACAAGCCGCTCCATATGCTTTCGCCACCGCTTGAGTTTCATCAAATAGATAGGGAAACTGAAACCCATATTGTTTGGCAAAATCCCGCATTGGCCCTGGCCCATCTTGTGGGTAAGCATCAGTGTCATTAGACGAAATTGCCATAACCGCAAAGCCATTTGCTTGCGCCTCATTAGCAATTGACGTCATCTTTTCAACAAGATGTAAAACGTAAGGACAATGATTACAAATAAACATCAACAGCAGCGGTTGGTCCTGCGCCGCCGACAATGAGACTAGAGCATTTTTCTTAGTTACGTCTGGCAAACTAAAATCAGTTGCTAACAGACCAAGTTCTGGCATGGTTGAAGCCACAGTAGCCATATTAATCATCCCCCCGATTGATTATCTTACGCGTGATTTTATCAACATTATCGCGACTCATTTCGCGCTTTTCTATATTTTTGAGTATTTCCTTTTGTGCTTCACTCAGCACCGGCATAGGCCAATCCAACAATTCATATAGCCCCATAACCATGCGCAGACTCAAGCCCCACAGAATTTGCTTTTTGCCTTCGTCAATCATCACTCCAGGCATACTAAACGCTTGATCCAGAGGATGAGTAAAACTATGCGCATTTGCCGCATCATGCAAGTAGCTCAGCGGCAACCATACCATGTCAGCAACTTCATAATTACCAACCAAACTTAGCGTCTTGCTAGGCTTAAAAATAAAACAGGATACATGTACGCTGTAAACGCCATCCACCTTTAATCCATACAAATCATCTAACTGACCAACCAAGTCAGCATCCGATAAATCGGCCCCGACTTCCTCATACGCTTCTCGTATGGCGGCCGCTCTGGGACTCGCATCATCAGGCTCGATCTTTCCGCCAGGAAACGACATCTGACCGGACCAAGGATCATTCTCGTGCTGAGCACGCTGCATCATAAGAAACTCGGTGCCGGATTCGGTATCACGCAAAATAATTGCGACCGAGGCTCGCATCAAACTGACTTCGGGCTGGATTTTAGGTCGATACTCGCGAATGCGGTCGAGTTCATTTTGCCCGATTAACATGGTTGGTTAGGTGTGACATTAGGCATAGATTGAATTATGCCTGAAGGGGCAGAAGTGTTCTAGAATACACCACTCATAACTTACTAAATTCGCCCCATGTCGAACCCCAATTCAGCCGCTTTGCACCTACTGGTCGAGCAAGCGGCAAGCCACATAAAACCTCTCCTCGAGGCTCCATTGGATACCGCTATCGTGCTCGGCACCGGCCTATCTAGCTTAAGCCTACCTGGCTACCATGATGTCGTCAGCATCAAATATGACGACATACCGGGCATGCCGACCTCCACTGCCCCCAGTCATGATGGCGAGCTGAGAATCATCAGCAATGGCCAACAAACTGTTGCGTTATGTGCTGGTAGACAACACTTATATGAAGGCTATTCTGCTCAGCAAGTTAGCACCATGACATACGTGTTACGAGCACTCGGTGCTAAAACGCTAATCATCACTAATGCCTCTGGCGGCCTAAATGCCGACTTCTCCCCCGGAGATGTCATGCTAATCAAAGATCACATGAATTTGACTGGTCACAATCCATTGGTTGGTCAAGACGAAACGCTGGGCATACGATTCCCCGACATGTCTAGGCCTTATGACCTGAGCCTACGTCAAAAGATTACGGCGATTGCTAGCGCACAAAAGATTACGGTGCACCAAGGCGTTTACGCCGGGGTACTAGGCCCATCGCTAGAAACCTCAGCGGAACGTCGCATGTTACGGGTAATGGGAGCCGATGCGGTAGGCATGTCAACGGTGCTTGAAGTAATCGCGGCGGTTCACTGTGGCCTCAATGTACTTGGATTAGCAGCCATAACTAATTTGGCACTGGGCGATGAAAATCAAGCACCTGATACTTTGGAAGATGTACTGGAAAACGCAGCGGTGGCTGCCAGCAAAATGACTGTATTACTGCAAAAGCTATTAGCGTAGAGATATGAGTATTGAACGCGCAATGTAAACGGATGTCGCAATTGCGCTCGCTCGGGGTTAATGACCAACCCTGAGCGGCTTAATAGTACCGGCTCAATCTACCAGCTTAGTATTACCAGCTTAAATCAGTACCGAGCAGAAAACCCGAGCTCGAACCTAACTCTTCAATGACAGGGTCTTCCAAGTCGAGAGAAAACACTCGATAACCAGCCTTCAACGACAATGATGGTAGCGGCTGATACAGTAAACCCGCTTCGAATTCATAGCCAGTCGCATCACTTTCGCTTAGGCCATCAACGAGGTCAGGAAAATAAGAGGTTAAGCCGTACACCTGAAAAGAGTCGAATATATTGTATCGACCACTCACCGACACCTTCGGACCACTGGCTTCTAGTTGCGAAGCAATATCGAGTTCCTGCCAACCTAGGCCAAGCTCGAGATTAGATTTGTCTTGTGCACCAAATAAGCGACGCTTAACATCGAGATTGAAGTATTGGCTGTCTTCCGGCAAACCGAAAACATCGTCTTCGTCGTTCTGCAGTAATTTGGCGCTTACTCCCCAATTCTCTGTCCAGAACTCACTTTTACCCAAAAAAGAGTCATACTCTCCGGCACCGAATACAGAGACACTGACATCGTCAGATAACCACATTAAACTGGGCTTTGGTGCAAACGGGTCTTGCTCTTGTGCTAACGCTGCACCACCAAGTGTCGATAGCAGCAAACCGCTCAGCACAAAAACGCTTTTCATTCCCTGCACAATCGAGCACATGGCCGACCTGCGGTGGGATTGCGTGTTTTGATTGTTAGCGTTTATTTTCATGACATTTTATTGTTATTAACTCTTTAACTGCTCTTCTTATTATTTGTCGTTCTATTTGTCGTTCTTTAAGTGTCGCTGATATCGTTCAGGTAACGCAGGCTTTCATTTATTTATGAAATGCTTAAACTGTGCTCCTTACTCATCAGCTCAATCGCTTAATTCAATGGCATCGCTGATTTCTTATGAATCAGTCGAATCATTGACTAGAATCTAAACAGAACGTGATTTTTAGTTTTACTTGCTACGCTAAGTTATTGTTCTTACGACTAATTAAAGTATAGACCTAAACTATGACTAATTTGTGGCAATTTTGCCGGAATTCATCAAATTTAATGTTTAAAAATGGTTTTTTAACGCATTTTCAGCGGAAATATTATGCCAACTAAAGAGCTTGAGTCGGTTCGAATTGATAAATGGTTATGGGCTGCTCGGTTTTTTAAAACTAGGCAACTGTCCGCAAAAGCGATCAAATCAAGCCAAATTCTGAGCGGGAAACAGACTGTTAAACCAGCGAGCCTAGTCAAGGTCGGTGACATAATTACGCTAAAGAGAGGCTTGTATTTACTCGAAGTAGAGGTGCTTGGCTTGAGTGAACAACGAGGCTCCGCCACCGTGGCGCAAACCCTCTACCGTGAGACACAAGCAAGCCAGCTCGCGCGCGAAAAACTTAAACAACAACTCGATAGCCAACCAAAAATAGACATCGACCGGCGCAAACCAGATAAACGTGGGGTTCGGTCACATCGGGCCATTAAACGCGGTGGCGAATAGCCCGTTATTCGCTAAGCGCCGACAATTTTTCACGAGCATTAATTCGACCACCAATCATTACCCAATCGATTGAATCATAGGCTGAAATTGTTAATAACGGATTTTTTGACAACAACAACATATCCGCACGTTTACCAACATCAATCGAGCCTAGTTCCTTTGCCAACCCAAAAAACTTAGCATTCTCAATGGTGGCCGATGCTAACAATTGCTCAAGCCCAATGCCCATAGCGTGCCACTGCTGCATTTCCATGCGACCATTGAGTCCTGGGGGGTTGGCATAAGTCATATCACTCGGTGTGTCACTACCAAAAAACAACTTGCCACCTTGCTTAACCCATTGCTTGGTCGCGGCTGTTACACGCTTAAGAGGTGCCGCATTGATTTGTTGCCAACCAGATTCGGCGAGCAAACGCTGTACATAAGGAACCTCACGCATCTGCATCCGAAACGTCTGCCCATCAGGACTATCGTACCATTTGACTAAGCTTGCCGGAACGGCGTGCTGAATCGAGTTATGGTTTAGATAATCAGGGTCGTGCAAGTCTCGCTCCCCCATTAGCACTTGTATGGTCGGTTGCAGCACGATGCCAGCCGCTACCGCATCATCGATCAGAGCCGCAACGGGGTCGTTTATCGCGCTTGCATGCGCATCATCCCAAGTCCACAAGCCATGCACAAAAGCATCTACTCCGGCGGCGATGCCAAACTGCTGAGCTGACTGCGAATTGGCATGTAACAGCACCTTCAACCCCTGCTGGTGAGCATTCGCCACCAACTCTTGTATCAGTTCAACTGTTGGCGTTGGTAAGTTCTTAACACTTCCAAACCCCGTTTCAAAATGCGTTTTCACACAGATAGCACCATCACCAACCATGCGCTGCACCACAGCTTGGGGCGAATGATTCGCCGGCTCAGAGCTCTTTGGCAGCGGCCGATCACCAAGCAGATAATACGGTGTTACCTGAGCTCGAATTGATGCGGGCATGAAATTAGTTGGGTACCCGTCCAGTAAGGGAGCCGCACCACAAAAGTAGGCTGTTGGCCTGAGCGCTTGCGCATTCCAGGCAGCGATCGACTCGGCATTCGAGTGCAAGTCTATGACCGTAGTAAATCCGTGATAAAGGTAGCTCAACGGAATCTGTCGATACGCCTGCGCCGCCACATCTGAGTTATTTTGAGCTTGCTCATAGCTCATACCCGGAACGCCGCTTAAGTGCGTGTGCGCATCGATTAAACCAGGGATTAAGAAACGCCCGCTCGCGTCGATTTCACGGCTCGCGCTTACCATTAAATCTTTCCCGATTTGAGCAATTTTTCCGCCTACTATCAACACATCCACTCCTGGTTGTACTTCCATGCTGATAGTTGAAATCAACGTTGCGTTGCGAATTACCGTTGACTCGCCAGCCGCCGCTAACAAGTTCGCCGAACCAAACAAAAGCGTGACACTAAGAATGATGGTTAAAAATATTTTCATGCGATTTTTTTCGAGAAAGTTAATTTACCGACATACTGCTGACCAAAGTGGTTTCAGATCGACCGAGATCGCGTTTTAGGTCTTAAAACATTGTGGTTGGACGCAATATGACTTGCTACCATAGTCCCATGCCTGACTTGTTTGACAATATAGGATACACCTTCGCGTTTATTTGTGGCCTGTTGGCCGTGCACCTGTTGATGTCACGCGCGAGTAATCGTGTACCCGCATGGATTCTCGGCAGTACCTTTGCGCTGCTAGCTGTGCATGCAATTTTTATCACCATAGTGATCACTCAAGGTCGCAGCAATGCACCAACACTGATAGTAATGTTAGTGCCGGTTTTGGCGCTCTGCATCGGTCCGCTATTCTATAGCTACTTTCGTCTAATCGCCGAACCGACACCACGCTTCAGCGTCACACAGCTAATCCATTGCCTCCCGGCGCTACTGGTCAGTATCGAACTCGGGATACAAAAATTTTGGATCGACATTGATTTAGTGATTGTTATGAGCTTGCTGACCTACGCGACTCTCCTTAGCGTCAGAACGAGACTCGGACGTCGTCAATTCGAACATTTAGACGCACATGCCAATATCGCCTTTCAATGGCTCAAAGCGGCTACCGGCATTCTCTGGGTATCGCTAATTAGTGAAGTCCTGATCAATGTAAATTTGGCTCAAGGCGGCGCACTCAAACAATCCCCCATTCTAATTTTCGATTGGATTGGTAAGCTCATGCTAATCGCCTTGGCGATTCTGCAACTACTACGACAACCAACACAGTTCAGTTGGTTGCTTGGACCTAATAAATCGTTCCGACAAACCGCAATCAACGACCAACAAAGCCAACAATTTAAACACACAGTTGCGCAATTTGAAGACTTTGTAACTAATCAGCAAGCGTATACCGACGCCTCTACATCGCTTAAATCGATCGCCAAACAACTCAACATACCAATCCGACAGCTCTCCAGTGCGATCAACCACGTCTACCAAGAGAGCTTCTCAAAACGCATGAACCGGTTTCGCGTAGCTCACGCAAAACAACTATTGGCGGAGCCGTCCCCAGCTAAACTCATAGCGGTAATGTACGATTCGGGATTCCGCACCAAATCAAGTTTCAACAAAGAGTTTCAAGCCATCGAAGGCATCTCGCCCTCAGAATATCGGCGTCAAGTGATGTCGAATAAGCAAGTTTAGCGCGTTGGCATACTGCTCATAGCCAGGTCAATTTCTTGCCGCAGTTGTTGATAGCTCTCAGCGACTGGAAACTGTGGGAACTCGTCAATCACATTTTGCGGTGGACAAAATAGAATGCCCTGCTCCGCCTCGCCCAACATAGTGGTGTCGTTGTAGGAATCTCCCGCCGCGACCACATTGAAATTTAGTTCATGCAAACGCTTTACCGTTTCGCGCTTGTGGTCGGCTTTACGAAGTTTGTAATCGGTAATACGACCTTCTTCATCAATCACCAGCTCATGACAGAAAATGGTAGGCCAATCGAGTTGTTGCATCATCGGTCGCGCAAACTCTTGAAAAGTATCCGACAAAATAATTAGCTGGTAGTCAGCACGCAGCGCGTCACTAAATTGCTTCGCCCCGTCTAACGGACTCAAGGTGGCAATAACCTCTTGAATATCTTGAATACGAAAATCGTTCTTCGTGCAAAGGTCGAGACGAAAACGCATCAACTCGTCGTAATCAGGAATATCTCGCGTGGTGGTTTTAAGCGCTTCGACGCCAACTTTTTCAGCGAAATTTATCCATATTTCAGGGATCAGAACCCCTTCCAAGTCAAGGCAAACGATATTCATAGCATGAGAAAAAACAAGTAGTGGAACGCGAACCATAAGCGTTCAGACTGTTGGATTCAAGCGCTTTAAATGGCTTTGCTTGCCGCGGCAAGCATGACACAATTCGGGTATGACGCCGATCCCCCTCAGCCTGTACATTCATGTACCCTGGTGTGAACGAAAATGCCCCTATTGTGACTTTAATTCCCACCAAGCTCGGGGCAACGTTGACGAAGATCAATATGTCGATGCCCTGCTGGCTGATTTGGATGCCGATTTAGCGCATTTTGGGCAAGCGGCCACTAACCGCCCGATCCACAGCGTATTTATTGGCGGCGGCACACCTTCGTTATTTAGCCCAACCAGTTACCAACGCTTATTTGATGGCTTGCGCCAACGTTGTGAGTTTGAAGCAAATGCCGAGGTCACGTTAGAAGCCAACCCCGGCAGTAGCGAGGCCAGCAAGTTTGCCGGATTTCGTGAAGCGGGAATCAACCGCTTATCAATTGGCATCCAAAGCTTTAACCCTGCCCATTTAACGGTGCTGGGTCGTGTGCACAATTCACAAGAGGCGCTTAATGCCGGTCGCTTCGCGCGTGCAGCGGGCTTTGATAATTTCAACTTAGACTTGATGTTTGGCTTGCCAGACCAAAGCAACGAACAAGCTCTCGCCGACCTAACTCAAGCCATCGAGCTAAATCCAACTCACCTCTCGTGTTACCAACTCACGATAGAGCCCAACACACTATTTCATCACGCGCCGCCGGTCACACCAGATGACGACGCCTTATGGCAGATGCAGCAACATTTGCAAAGCTTGCTTGCTCAACATAGTTATCAACAATATGAAGTATCGGCCTACGCCAAAACTGGGCGGCGCTGTCAGCACAACCTGAATTACTGGCAATATGGTGACTATTTAGGAATCGGCGCAGGCGCGCACAGCAAAGTGACCGACGGTGACGCACTCACTCGATCGTGGAAAATCAAGCATCCAACTAGCTACTTATCAAAGGCAAGCAAGGTCGGTGCACGTGAGCTAATTGAACCAGCACAACGACCAATTGAGTTCATGATGAACGCCTTACGACTCACCGAGGGATTCCGCGGCATTGATTTCGAAGCTCGCACACACGTGTCGCTAACGGAGATTCAAACCCTGCTCGACAAACACCAATCACAGGGCTTAATCACGCGGCCAGATGGTCATATTGTGCCCACTGCTTTTGGGCACAATATGTTGAACTCTATGCTCGAGGATTATCTAAGCTAACCGTAACGCAGCGGAACTCCTGCCAGCTCGTAATCATGAACCAACCTCTGCAGAGACTTATTTACGCGGCAGACTGACTTTCCCTAGTACTTTGGCGTGTTTGATTCCGCCCGAGGTATCGGCTTTCACGGTAAAGTCGCCCCCAACATTATTGACCTCGATTGACCCGCTGCTATCACGCTTAATCAACACGTCTTGACGCGCATCACTTATTTCAATATCCCCAGAGCTGTCAGCATCAATCACAAAGTTACCGGAAATAAATTCCGCCTCTATGTCGCCTGAACTGTCAGTCAACTCGACGTTGCCCAACACATCTTCAATATCAATGTCACCGGAAGAATCGGTTAACCATAAGTCGCCAGCTACCTTATCTATTTCAAGGTCACCGGATGAATCAGTTATATGCAAGGCCGCTACGTTCTCCACCGAGGCATCGCCACTACTGTCAGCTACTTTCAAAGCCATTGCTTCAGGCACAACCAACACTAGATCAATGCGCGCCGACTTATTGCCGCCAAACAAGCCTTTTTCAGGGTATTTAGTCTCGATGCTCACCGTATCGCCAAGCAACTCGGACATAACGTCCATAGCCGCTAATGCGTCAGCATCTTCAGAGCATAGGCGCGCGCGAATCACGATGTCATCTCGCTTTTCACCTTTGATCTCTAACTCGCCAGCTCCCGCTCTAACATTAAGCTTGGTGGCAGCACCAACGGCAATCTCGCGGTCGATTTTTCTAGTTTCGTCACAATTGCCCCATGCCATCGCCGAACTGCTAAAAACAACCGTCAAACCCACAATTAATAACTTTTTCATCACTCACTCCGCTGCAAAATTGTATTAGTAAAACAATAAGACGCCCAAGCAGGCCAATTGGTTTACATCAGAATTATTTTTTTAAAGACTAGCATGTTAGTCTTGGCCTGAAAATTTAAGGTGTCTTATGCTCTGGATTAAAGCGTTTCATATAGTCTCAATTATTTCTTGGATGGCCGCCATCTTGTATATGCCGCGCCTGTTCGTATACCACTCTATGTCAGAGGGCGAAGAAAGTCGCGAACGGTTTAAGGTCATGCAGCGAAAACTCATGAACGGCATCATGACGCCCGCGATGGTGGCATCATTGGTGTTTGGATTTTGGCTGTGGTTAGGCTACGGGTTTTGCGGTGGCTGGCTGCATGCAAAGCTTGCTTTAGTCGTATTGCTAGTCATTTTTCATTTTTGGTGTGCCGCCACCATCCGCAAGCTTGCCCGTGACGAGAACCCACACGGCCATGTTTTCTATCGCTGGATGAACGAATTACCTGCGGTTGTGATGATTGCTATTGTTATCCTTGTCGTGGTCAAACCCTTTTAGCCTACAAGTATTCTTTATGATTCTGAGCATTACTGACCCCGCCTTCTTGTTTCCTGGCATTTCTTTGCTGTTTTTGGCGTACACGAACCGTTACTTGGCATTAGCGAATGTGATTCGCGCACTAAACAATAATGTTGATGACGAATTCTCGCCAAATAGAATCAGCCAAATTCAGTCTCTGCATATGCGCATTACGCTAATTAAGTACATGCAAGCGTTTGGTGTTGTCGCCTTTTTGTTTTGTGTTCTGGCCATGCTGTCGCTGATGCTTGAACAACAACATTCTGGCGAAGTACTTTTTTTCACTAGCCTGATTTCGATGGTCATTTCACTGTTGTTGTCGCTAACTGAAGTAATGAAATCTGGTCAATCGCTTAAAATAGAACTTGACCGCACGCATGTACGCAAATCTGGCCCGAGCAAACGCAAGTCCTAACGCGCAGCTGACAAAATAAAGTGATTTACCTCGTCGACCGTGGGCGGTGAACATCCTGCTCTTGAAACATTGATAGCCGCCGCCGCACAGGCGAAATCAAGAGCATCTTCACACCGCTTTAGACAATCAGCCGGACTACCAGCGTTTAGATCGATATCACCATCGCGCACTAACTTCGCCAGAAATGCCGAATGAAACGTATCACCAGCCCCAACGGTATCGATGACTCTGGCCACCGGGTAAGCCTTGCGTCGAATGCTGCCAGCATGACTCAGCAGCAGTGCGCCACCGTTACCCTCGGTCAGAATAAATAGCCCTCCACTCATCTCAGCATAAAACAGTGTCGCAACGTCGGCCGGACTACCTTGCAACGCAAACGCTTGCAGATCTTCATCGCTGGCTTTAACAATATCGACCAAGGGTAGCAGTGAACGTACACCGTCTAGATAAGCTGCTTTATCTAAGCTCGCGCCTAAGCGAATATTAATATCAACGCTAATGAGCACACCGCGCTGTTTTAGTAGGTCAAACAGACGGCGTATTTTGGGCAATTGACTTGGCGTAATCGCCAGCGAACCGGTGTGGAATACAGACAAGTCGTCCGGCAGACTTGCCAAAATCTCATCTAGCGACGTATCTTTGTCTGCGATACCCTCACGATACAATCGATAGCTTGGCTGACCAACAGAGTCTATTGTCACCATGGCCAACGAAGTTGGTAATACCGATCTCGGATAGCTCGCAAGCTCCACGCCTTCGTCAATCAAAGAATTAGCGAGTTGCTCGCCGAAACAATCGTCTGACAGCTTAGACAAATAGCTAACCGGCATCCCTTGCCGCGCAAGACTAATCGCCACGTTGTATGGAGATCCTCCAAGGTGTGGCCGATAGCTACCATCGCGCCCCATCATAAAGTCGATCAATGCTTCACCTAATACCGCAAACTTCATCACATTAACCTCATATTCAGTTTTTTCTCGTCATTTAGCTAAAAGCGAGCACCCGAGCCATTAGGCCGACGCTCGTCGTTGCTGCAAATCGGCTTCAATCTCAGTTAGAGTCTGCCGATTGAGGCCATAGCCGAGCATCAGTAATCCGCTAACTAAAAAGAAGACCGCAGGCAAGAAATTAAACATCAAGCGAATTCCAAACACCGCAGTGTCTGTCTGCACTTCATTGGCGACAAAACCAAAGCCGGCGAGAATAAAGCCTGGCAACGCACCACCGACAGCGGAGCCAAATTTGAGTGAGAACATCGACGATGACACGGTGAGCCCCGCCGTGTTTTTGCCGGTCGACCATTCACCGTATTCAACGCAATCGGTATACATGGAGAACAGTAAAGTAATCACCACTCCAAAGGTGAAAATGCCAAGTGAATGCAATAGTACTAGCAAAACGAAATCATCAGGCGAGACAAAGAAACAGGCGACAAGTAATAGCGCGTGCAGCACATTCATCAACAACATCAAATGATGTTTTTCAAACCTGGAGGTCAGATAGGGCGTACACAAAGCGCCAAACAACTGACCGATCAATCCACATGACGACAGAAATGCGGTTTTGCTCATAAACCAGAAGTACAATGCGCCACTATCCACTAAGTAATATTTAACGTAATAGACTATCGACGCGAAGCGCGCGATTAAGCCAACCACAACCAAAATCCCGACGAATACCAAAATCGCCCACGAGCGGTTCTTTAGCAATGCACTAAAGTCTTCTTTTACCGAGGTCTTTTGTAGCGTTGGAGCAACGCGCTCTTGCGTAGTCGCAAACGTTACCCAAAAGATCACCACCGACAGAATAGCGAACAGAATAATGGTAAAGCGAAACCCTCGTAGTTCATCGCCACCACCGAGCCAAGCAACCAAAAACGGTGCCAGTGAACTCACCACTAGCGTTCCCAACGACGCAAATACGAAGCGATATTGAGTAACCTTGGTGCGTTCCTCGGCCACTGGCGAAATTACGGCCAACAAGCCTGAATAGGGAACATTAATGGCGGTGTAGGCCAGCATCACAAGGGTGTATGACACATAGGCAAATATTAGCTTACCCGCGGCTGAAAAGTCCGGCCCTAGAAACAACAGATAACCGAGCAATGCATACGGAATAGCAACCCACAACAAATAAGGTCGATACCGCCCCCATCTCGATTTTGTGCGGTCAGCCACTAGCCCCATCACTGGGTCGCTAATCGCGTCAACCACCTTGGTCACCAACAGCATGGTCGCAGCAGCGCTGGCGGAAATCCCATAGACATCGGTGTAGTAGTACAGCAGAAACAACCCGAAGAAGCCCATGTAAAAATTGGACGCCATATCACCCAGTCCATAGCCCACTTTTTCCTTAAATGAGAGAGGGCTGTTATCTGAGGTTCTGTTCATTGCTAGATTACCGCTTAGTTGTCTCGTGGAAACCACCTTCATTAATATCATACTCTCGTGTATCACTTCCTTCTGTCACCAGAATACGCGCCGTTGAATCTTTGAAATACACCGTTAACATAGCGCTTGCACCACCATTACTCCACTTCATTCCAAGCGTATGATCATCAGTGCTAAGTAAAGAAAACTCACCATCAAAAGCGCTAGCCGTGTTTCGAAGCTTAATTAACGCCATTAAACTGGCTACCACCGGTCGAGCTAATTGCGCCTCAATATCTGCACTCGAATATATCTGTCGATTGATATCGCGCCCGACTCCAGTGTTGCGCAATAGCGCCATATCATTCATACCAGCCAACAAACCAACATAATAGAGCTGTGGCTCACCAGGCGCGAAAAACTGAATCGCTCGTGCAATCAGATAATCAGCATCGCAACGACCTAAGGCATCATAGAAGGTGCAGTTAACCTGATAGATATCCAGATTGCTGGCGCCAGTACCACTGGCTTCGCGACTCTCACCACCGCTTTTTTGATGAATACCTTCAACCAGCTCGTTGACTCGGTCGTCGCTTAACAAGCCTGGCTTATCACCGTCGCGAGCGACATCCAAAATGCCGATACCATCATGTGTATCTAACACCGTTACGCAATTGCGCGGAGACATTTCCAACCAACGTTTTAACGGTGCCGCGTCGTTCTGGTAAATAGCATTGAGTACCAGTGGCGGCAACGCGAAATCATAGACACGACCAACGCGACGGGCGATCTCGATTTGCAATCGGTAGTGTGAATGGATTTCGACCAGTGTTTGCATGCCACGTTGTTTCGCGGCCTCGGTCAGTGACGCAATAAATTCAAACGTCTCCGGCAGCATAAAACAACGCGTTCCCGCTCGTTTGATTGCATACCCTGCGGCATCCAATCGAATTTCTTTGACCCCTGAACTAGCAAATTGATCTAACACTGATGTTAAATACGCTTGCCCAGTCGGCACCTCAACATTGATGTCGATTTGGTTTTCGCTGAAGGTGGTCCAAAACTCATACGAATGACCATCTTGCGCGGCGATACTAGTAAATGGGGAACTAGGCCGTGGACGATATATTTTGGCCACATCATTAGGGTTGCCGTCCACAGGAAAGACATCGCTCTTCTTGAGAAACAAGTCCCAATACTTCGACTCTTTACCGAATTGCAACACATCTTTGAATTGTGCAGACTCGGCCGATACATGGTTAACTATTAGATCGGCCATCACTGAGTAGTCAGCGCCAAGCTCGGCAACATCAGGCCAACCGCCGAGCCGACCATCAACAGCAGTATGATCCACCGGATCAAAACCTGCATCAGCGCCGTCTATTGGGTCGAAAAAAGGAAGCAGATGAACGCCTGAAAAAAGCCCAGAAAACTGCTTGTCTAGCATGCTTTTCAGACCGGCCAAATCTCCAGCCAGACGGTCAACGTAAGTAATTAATTGCATGGTTATTATCCATTAAGAAACTAGTTCAGAAACTGGCGCACATTCGCATCGAAGCGAATGCGCGCTCAGCCAAGGCTTATCCGCTCGGATAATTCTAGAAGGAGTAAGTAAAGCCCACTGAACTGGATCGGCCGTTCAAAGGCCGCGCTCGAACAAAGCTACCGATGGCGCCCGACCCCTCTTCAGACTCAGTCAAAACAAATTCGTCTGTCAGGTTATTAACCGTAACGAATGCTGAGAGCTTGTCTGAAAAATGATACGTGCCAAACAGATTCACCAGCACATACGCTTTTTGCTCTAGATCATTATTGTCTTGAAGATAGAAGTCCGTGCTGCCCTGAAACGTCGCACCAACATTGAAGCGATCTGCGTTGTACTCGGGGGTAATCGTATAAATGAAGTCTGCTTGACGGCGTGGCGTATTGCCTACCACTGCCGCATTAGTGCGGTCGGCGGCGATTTCTGCATCGGACCACGTTATATTGCCAGCAACTGAAAAACCGTTAGCAAAATCATAGTCGCCATCGATTTCAATTCCAGTCGCCTCATAGGTGCGTTCAAAGGTATTGCCACTGGTAATTTCAGCGCCAGTTTCTTCCGTTTCAGTATCGAAAGCGGTGACAAAGAACGAGCCATTCTCGCCCAAGTACTTATAACCAATTTCAAACTGAGTGACTGAATCAACACCATCTGTGGTCGCTGCTAAGCTGCCGTCAGCCTTCACTGCACCGCCAATTTGCAATAAGCGGTCACCAATAGCACGACCACCTTCGCTCAAGCGGGTAAACACCGATGAATTGTCACCAAGCAAGTAAGTACCACCAATCGAGTACGATGTGTGATCCGTTGAGTAATCCGCTCGTTGGCCGGGGTTTGCGGTATCTAGCACACCAATACCACCGGCAATAAAGCCCGCCGACGTTGTACTTGGGTTCTCAAGTGAATCAATCACACCATTGCCATTGACGTCAACCGCTTGGTTGCCACCACAACATGCACTCGCCAACGTGCCTTCGGCATCGACGCTATCGCGACGCACACTCATATCAACCGTTACGTTGTCCCCAACATCAAAGCCAACATTCAAGTACGGCGCGATTGTTTGATAATCGAGATCCCATTTCCAATTTAAAAAGCTGGCTGACAGCAATCCGTTATCTGACAACACCTCGCCATTAGCATTGGCTATATATGTAATGTCTTGAGAATTACCACCATCAACCGTTTGCAAACGTGTGTGCCATGCGTTCCATGAGGTCTCGATGGACTGATCGGAATAATACAAACCACCCGATACACTGACCACATCCGACTCCCATGACAACCTTAAATCATTCACAGTTAGGCCAAGATCTTCGAACGAAGTGTCAAAAGTGAGATTGGTGAAAGCGAGCTGATTCGGATTTGCCGCCACTCCGTTCACCAAAGCGCTTACACCTTGCGAACAATCAGCGACCGAAGAGTCACTGCACAGTATATCGCCTTTATTTGCAATCGTTGCAGTACCACCAGCAAAACCATCGGTGAACGGCGAGATAAACCCACCTTTAATGCTCGAGGTTCGGAACTTATTGGTCAGCGTCAAACCATTATCAAAGCTCTTTTCAAATTCCAAGCCCACCGCGGTTACGTCCGACTCAATACCGTCTTCAATTGAACGACCTGGTACGCGTTGACCATTGATATCGTAGAATGGTTGGTTGCTAGCAGTTGAAGCCGAATGAAGTACTTGCGAGCTGGCGTCGAAACCAGCCACTGGGCCGTAGTTTCCACCACCAAGCACGGTAACTGGCGCGGGTAAATAGGTCGTTACATTGTCGTTAATCTTCTTTAGATAGAGTCGTACGTAGCCATCATCGAGTTCTTTGGTAATGTTGGCTTTGATCTGACCACCTTCATCGCCGTCAAAACCGGTTTCGCGTACGCCTTCGCCCTTTCGGAAAAAACCACCAATATGGTACGTCACCGTATCATTAACCGTGCCGCCGTATTCGAAATCGGTGCGGAACTCGTCGTAATCTAGTCCCGCACTAATGCCAACACTACCGGCATCATCGCCACCGGTTTTGCTGATCATATTAATGATGCCACCTGGTGAATTGCTGGCCAAGGTCGATGCCGAACCACCACGAACACTTTCTATGCGTCTAATGGTTCGGTCAGCACGGATGAAGTTATCCGTGTTCCCAAAGTTAATGTCGCCAAATTCTAAAACTGGCAAACCATCTTCGTGGATCTGCGTGTACTTTGAACCACCGGTAGCGAGTGGAATACCCCGGATAGTAATGTTTGCGTTACCACCGCCACCAGACGACTCCGCTCGAATACCCGGCAGACCACGAAATATTTCCGCGGTGGAGCGTGGCGCTAATTTTTGAATATCCTCGTCACTAATAGCACTGACCGAGATACTGGCCTCAAGTTTGGTGACCCCTTGACGCGCAACGCCAGTTACTACGATTTCTTCAATGGCTGGGCTAGATGATTGATCAGCTTGCTGGGCTATTACAACGTTCATTGAACTCATAACAGCAAGCGACACGGCACTTAAAGCAAAACGCTTTGGTAGATTCATTATATCCTCCTCGTACTTTAGAACTCTTTCGAGCGCAGCTAGATGACACGCCCGACTCGATTACCTAGAAACGCCGTATTATTTTTTTTATTTGCGACGAATATCTAATGGTTTTTTAAACCAATCGTTGAATCTGCACACACCGCTTTGGCGCATGATTATCTCCGACAAAACAACGATACTACTGATTTTACAAAAATACAACCGGTTGTATTGCAGTTTTTGTGGCATTATCAACCTAAATACACAATACAAAGAAACTAATCATTAACTGACCCAGCGCCAAACTATTGAACCGGTGATGTCTGGTACAATCCTAATCGCGCATAGACTAAACTCCGATATCGAATGAAAATGTCTGACCTAGCACGCCTTGCCGGCGTGTCCAAATCCACCGTATCGCGCGCCCTTTCAGGTAGCGAGCGAGTCACCAAAGCCACCAGAGAACGTATTCAAAAACTTGCGCAGGAGCACAACTACAAACTCGATACACGGGCACGCAACCTACGCAAACAAGACACATTAACGATCGGCGTGTTACTGCCGTCTAACGGTCGTCAAGACTGGTTAGCCACTGACCCTTTTATTTTAGAAATGCTAGGATCAGTCGCCGACTCCTTAGAAGAAAAAGGCTCCCACGAGTTATTGTTGGCCAAGCACACGAATAACGACCCTTCGTGGATTTCTGAGTTCGCGCGCACGCGTAGCGTTGATGGCATCATTGTAATCGGCCAAAGTCTTTATCATGACGAGCTCAACAAAGCCACGGACTACCACAACGCAATGGTGGTTTGGGGCGCGGAAATACCGGGCCAAAAATATATCACCGTCGGCTCAGACAACTATCGTGGCGGCCGGATTGCTACTGAGCACTTACTCGCACAGGGTCGCAAGAACTTTGCATTTTTAGGTGACATTCGCTATCCAGAAACAAGACTCAGACACCAAGGCTACTGCGACACGCTCGCCCAGGCGGGGCTAGAGTATCGTTCAGAATTAACCACTGATTCTGAGCACTCAAGCGATGCCGCATTACAGTCTTTAGCAGAGCTGCTCAACAAGCCATCCGCTTTCGATGCGTTAATTGCATCCAGTGATTTATTAGCGATTAGCGCCATAAAGGTCATTACAGACCATGGGCTGCGCGTCCCTGAGGACATCGCAATTGTCGGCTACGACAACATAACGTTAGCCAATTACAGCACGCCAACTTTGTCATCCATTACTCAAGATCGCGTATCAGCCGGTCACCTACTGGTTAAAAAGTTATTTGAAATTCTAGAAACTGGACATTCAGAAAACAGCGCGATTGAAACTGAACTAATCGTTCGCGGCTCATCAGCAGTATCCGAGCAAGTCTAAAAGACCGCCTAACATCAATACGCAACCACAGTTAACTACACAAGAGGCTAGGACCCGTTAACAAAGCCCAGTTGACGCCACGCCTCGTAAACGACGATTGCCACGGAATTTGACAAATTAAGACTGCGATTACTCGCCTGCATAGGAATACGTAAACGCTCCGACAACGCAATCTGATCCATTACTGGTGCCGGTAGGCCGTCAGTCTCCGAACCAAATAAAAGCGTATCGCCCGCCACAAATTTCGCTTCGGTGTACGCGATTGAGCCCTTAGTGGTGATAGCAAAAACCCGTTGCGGCTTCACACTCGCCAAGAACGTCGCATAAGATTCGTGTCGACTCACGGTGCTCAGGTCGTGATAATCCAAGCCAGCCCGACGCAACTGCTTCTCTGCAAAATCAAAACCCAGTGGCTCAATTAAATGTAAGTGGCAGCCAGTATTCGCCATTAGCCGTATCACATTACCGGTGTTCGGCGGAATTTTAGGATTGTGTAAAACCACATTCAACATAGAGAAACTCGTTTAAACAAAACACAAAATCCAAGTATAACTGTTTAAAAGTATATCCGTTTAACGCTTGATCATACTGAGTAGCTACTCTAGCAATCAATTGCTCTTAAAATGAGCCTACGACAGAAGTGGTAACTCATTAATTTTGCTACTTGAGTCGTATTCAATTCGCTCGGTATACTGAGTTCAGTAGGTTAGCGAAATGCGGTGTTCGCCCCTGCCTACACCCGAACTACCAACCGTGAATAAGAGACTCGCAGGAGAGACACCATGACCGACCAAAAACCAGATCAAGAGCAAACCGAAGATCCTTATCAAAATACCCCAGACGCCGACTTAGGCACCAACCCTAGCGAAGCATTCGACATCAATAGCGTGATTGCCGATGCGCGTAAAATAATTACCGATCCGGTCGGCTTCTATCGCGACATGCCGCAGACTGGCGGTTACACCAACCCATTGCTCTTCGTGGTAGTCATGGGCTTGGCCACTGGTGTCATCGGCTTTGTATTAAGCTTAATCGGTTTGGCCAAATTCAACACTATGATTGGCGGAGCGGTAGGCTTCGGCATGCTAATCTTTATGCCAATTGCGCTGGTTATTGGGTCGTTTATTGGTGGCGCAATTTTGTGGGTTGTATGGAAGCTAATGGGCTCACAAAAGAGCTATGAAACCGCCGTTCGATGTGTTGCATACTCCAGCGCTATCACCCCGATCGTGTCAGCCCTGTCTATCATTCCCTACATTGCCGGCATTGTAAAAACGCTTTGGAGTTGCTTTTTGATGTACACCGCGAGTGTGCAAACTCATGAATTAAAAGAGCAAACGGCCAAGATTGTATTCGGCATCTTTGCCGCCATCGGCTTAATTTCTGGCATTGGCAGTGAACACACGGTGCGCAAATATGGCAATGCGGCAGAGCAATGGAAAGCCCAACTAGAAAAACGTCATGAAGACGGCACAATCGGAAAATCCTTGCAAGAGCTTGAGAACTTTGAAGACATGACTCCTGAAGAGGCCGGCAAACAATTGGGCAAATTCCTCAGCGGCATGGAAGAATTTTCTAAAGGCTTAGAAGAAAGTGTAGAAGACGCTCAAAAGGATCAAAAATCTAATTAAGACGTAGCAAAAAAGGCGCTGCATGAGCTTATGCAGCGCCTTTTTAATAGATCAAACACTATTAACCCAAGCCTTAGTATTCGTTTACTAAGCGACGATCAGCCGGATAGCTCAAACTATAGCCATAGCGGATTTTCCACGTTTCACCAGCCGGCAAATCTTTACGCCACATAACCACACCAGCTTGATCGTCCTCATCGCGTACCGTTGGCGACGTTGCCGAATCACTCATTTCAATTTTGATCGATTTATTCTTGGCCACCGGATAGGCATCACGTACTTCAATTGTTGCTTGACTAGCACGACGGTTAACAATTTCAAACAACAGATCAACTGCGTCAGTGCGTTGTTTTTTGAAGACACCCGACTCACCATCCTGAGCACCTTGATCAACAACAGTCACCTCAATTCGAGGGTCTTGCCCCATCGGCAATGTAACTTCTGCACCAGGCAAAATAGCCGGCATATACGCCTCACCCATAAATACACCGTCAACATAGATAAGCATTTCACTGGCATACAACGGCGTGCTGCCATCGTGCGTTAAGCGCGCGGCAAGATAAGCTTTGTCATCTTTTTGCGGTACGACTTTGGTCACCAACTGAGTATTGAATGAAAATGACTTAAGGTCATAGCGCTGAGTCTCATTTGAGTTATTAGTTACCGTCACTCGACCGGCAATTGGAAAGTTCATTGCGTAATTCCCACTCCATGTCGGCTCAGCTCGTTTAGACCCGGAGACCACCACCTCTTCCAACATTGCGCTCGGTGCCGGCGCCATTGAATAATCGAGTTGCGCGGTCTGCTTACGATTGCTGCGTTGTGGGGCAGGCCTCGGCAACGCTAAATTCACAAATTGGCTCGATACCGTGGGCGCTTCCAGCGCCTCTGATGGCTCACTGGTTGACAGCATTAACTTAACATTTTCCCACGCCTCTTCAGTGGCTTGCGATACTACCGCTTTCTGAGCCAGCACCAACTTACCGGAATCCGTGTCTAATCGAGCTTCATAGTTAGGTGACCAACTCGCTCGATCTTGCTGGTAGTGAACCTTAATTTGGGTAGTCGCTTGGCGGTTCGCCGAAACCGCCAACATCAGCGATGTTCGAGCTTGACGAGTCGCGCGTTTATCAGCCAATTGGCGTTTCAGAAGACTCAGGTCTTTATTCAGTTCAAGCTTCTTATGCTGATTATCACGAATAACTTTATAAGCACTTCCTGCCCCTTTCTGCATTAAATTTAACGCTTGCTGCCAACTCGCGGTATCAGCATTCGCTTGCGCCGACCCAACCCACGCTTCTTTGGAATATCCGGTTGCCAGTGATTCAAGAAACGACAATTGCAACTTAGCGGCTTTATTACTGTCTTCAACCACCTGCAGTTCCAACTCGACGGCTTCGATTTGCGCTTGAATGGCTAGCACCGCGTCAGAGTCTGACTCACGTAAAGCGTCTCGCCGAGCATTAACTTGGCCGATGCGTACCTGCTTATCGGCCACTTCGATACGAATATTCGCCGGATCCAAATTAGACGGAAACCCTTCTAACACAACCTCCTGCTCGCCGGCCGCAACATTGACTGACGCGCTACGCGTTACCATTGCACCTTGGCCATAAACGGTCACCTCAGACACCGAGGTCGGCACCTCAATTGCCATCACTAGCGACTGGCAAATAAGGGTAATGAATGATGCGGCTAACAATTGTTTGATCATTGCGGTTCTTCCTTTGAATTGTGTAGGGTTTATCACTTTATGGAGTCTAATCGAGATAGTCATGGGACTCAAACTAGCGCCGCGATCATCTGTGTTCCACAAGACATCCGCAGCGTCGCAAGGTAGAATGAGCGCCTCCCAAAAACTCCAACAAAATGCTCGCAATGAAGGTCTTAATAATTGGCAGCGGTGGACGCGAACATGCGTTTGCTTGGAAGGTCGCTCAATCCCCACAAGTGTCTCAGGTATTTGTAGCACCAGGCAATGCCGGTACTGCGCGTGAAGCCAAGGTAAGCAATGTTGCAATTGGCGTAGAAGATATCAGCGCATTAATTGCTTTTGCTAAACAGGAAGACATCGGGCTCACCATTGTCGGGCCAGAAGCACCGCTCGTTTTAGGCGTGGTCGATGCTTTTACCGACGCCGAGCTATTATGTTTTGGGCCGAGTGCGGGCGCAGCGCAATTAGAAGGCTCCAAAGCTTTCAGCAAAGATTTTCTCGCACGTCACGGAATTCCAACGGCGGCTTATCAAGTATTCACCGACGCTGAGCAAGCTTGCGCATACATTGCCGAGCAAGGTGCTCCCATTGTGGTAAAAGCAGATGGTTTAGCCGCTGGCAAGGGAGTCATCGTGGCACTCACAGTTGAGCAAGCGCAAGCCGCTGCTCGCGACATGTTACTCGACAATAAATTCGGTGATGCCGGCGCACGAGTCGTCGTCGAAGAGTTTATGCAAGGCGAAGAAGCCAGCTTTATCTGCATGGTCGACGGCGATAACATTCTGCCGCTAGCCACTTCGCAAGACCACAAAGCACGTGACAACGGCGACCAAGGCCCGAATACCGGCGGCATGGGCGCGTACTCTCCAGCTCCAGTTGTTACGCCAGACATGCACGATACCATTATGCAGCAGGTGATTTTCCCAACTGTCGCCGGCATCAAACAAGATGGCTACCCTTACACCGGTTTTTTGTACGCTGGGCTCATGATTACCCCTGAAGGTATACCCAAGGTAGTCGAATATAATTGCCGCTTTGGTGACCCTGAAACGCAACCCATTATGATGCGCTTGCAATCTGATCTAGTGGAACTTTGCCTCGCTGCGTTAGATCAAAACCTAGGCGAGATTCAGGCTGACTGGGACCCTCGCGCGGCGGTAGGCGTGGTACTCGCTGCTGGCGGTTACCCCGAATCTTACGCCAAAGGTAACGTCATCTCGGGATTAGATGATTGTGACACTGAACACTGCAAAACCTTTCATGCCGGTACTAGCTTGAACAACGACGACGTAGTAACCAGCGGTGGCCGTGTACTATGTGTAACCGCGTTGGGCGACTCAGTAACACAAGCACAACAGCGCGCCTACCAATCGGTAAACGCCATCAATTGGGACGGCATGTTTTATCGCTCCGACATCGCCTATCGAGCCATAGCTCGAGAAGCCAGCTCGGAATAAACCGCTAACAATCAGCGAACAAGCCATGCAAGCCTATTTAGATCTCCTGCAAGACGTATACGACCACGGTGTTGGCAAAGATGACCGTACCGGCACCGGTACGCGGAGTGTATTTGGTCGACAATTACGTTGTGATTTAGCCGAAGGCTTCCCACTCCTAACGACCAAAAAAGTGTTCTTACGGGGCATTATTCATGAACTATTGTGGTTTGTGCGCGGCGATACCAATATCAAATATTTGGTCGACAATAACGTCGGCATTTGGAATGAGTGGCCATTTCAAAATTACCTAAAATCTAAAGGGTTAGACAACAAGCTGGAAAAACACGGTTGCGATTGGCAGTACCAGCTTGAGGAATTTATCGGAAAAATCCAGCGCGATGACACCTTCGCTCAACAATGGGGCGAACTCGGGCCAGTTTATGGCAAGCAGTGGCGTAACTTCTCTGGTGTAGATCAACTTGATTGGGTCATCAATGAAATCAAAACTAACCCCAATTCACGTCGCTTAATTGTTTCAGCATGGAACCCTGGCGAAATTGAAGAGATGGCCAAAGCGGGTCTGCCACCGTGTCACACCCTGTTCCAATTCTATGTGTCACACGACAACAAGCTAAGTTGCCAACTATATCAACGCAGCGCCGATTTATTTTTGGGCGTGCCGTTTAATATTGCCAGCTACGCGTTACTCACCATGATGGTCGCCCAAGTATGTAAATTGCAACTCGGCGAGTTTGTACACACCTTTGGCGACGTGCATATATACAGCAATCATGAAGAGCAGGTACGCACACAGCTCAGTCGCACACCTAAACCGTTACCCAAGATGACTCTTAACCCAAGCGTTACGGACTTGTTCGAATTTCGTTTCGAAGATTTTGAGCTCACTGAATACCATCCAGATGCGGCGATTCGCGCCCCCGTAGCGGTCTAACTCGGAGATTGATTATGCAAGTAATCTTAATTGCCGCGCTCGGCGAAAATGGCGAGATGGGGCATAACAATGAACTGCTGTGGCATCTACCCGGCGACCTTCCGCGCTTCAAACAAATCACCATGGGTTCGCCAATCATTATGGGCCGCAAAACCTACGACTCAATTGGCCGCCCACTACCTGGTCGATTAAATATTGTGTTAACTGAGAATCAACAATGGCACGCTGATGGCGTATCAGTGGCGGCCTCGTTGGACGCTGCACTCAGCCTCGCAGAAGCAGAGAAAACTGGCAAAGCCTTTGTGATCGGCGGCGGCCAGATCTATAAACTATTCTTAGCATATGCGACCAGCATGGAGCTCACCGAAGTATTTGACACACCGGTGGCCGACACCTATTTCCCATTTTTCTCGAACACTGATTTCAAAGAAATTCAGCGCATCAAGATCACCGACAATGACCCTAAATTTGATTACGTGACCTACCAGAGAGTGTAAATCTATGACCCCCGAACAAGCCAAACAACTCGTTGCCGAAGCGGCCATTGAATATCTAGAATGGGACTGGGTTATCGGTGTTGGTACCGGCTCTACCGCCAACCTGTTTATCGACGAGCTGGCTAAAATGAAAGCCAATATCGACGGCACTGTAGCAAGTTCCGAAGCCTCCGCTGAGCGCTTACGAGCCCACGGCATCAAAGTCTATGAACTCGATCAAGTCGGCGACTTGCCAATCTACGTAGACGGCGCCGACGAAGCAACTAAGCACCTACATTTAATCAAGGGCGGCGGTGCAGCATTAACCCGTGAGAAAATTGTGGCGGCCGCTAGCGCTAAATTTGTCTGCATTGCAGACGACTCGAAATTAGTCGACACCTTAGGCGCATTCCCACTGCCTATTGAAGTCATTCCAATGGCTAAATCGTATATTGCTCGGCAACTGGTCAAACTCGGCGGCAACCCTGTTTTGCGCGAAGGCGTGACTACCGATAACGGCAATATCATTATCGATGTGCACGACCTCAACATTGCCAACCCAGTCGAATTAGAACGGCAAATTAATCAGCTAGCCGGTGTGGTGACAAACGGTTTATTTGCCCAACGTGGGGCAGACGTTTTGCTACTCGGCGGTGAGAACGGTGTCACCAAAATGACGTTGTAGCCAGCAAAGGACGCTAGCAAAAAGTGACGTGTGCGGTCGATGGATTGCCACGTCACCGCGCTGCTCACAATGACCGAAGTAATAAGCTTCAGCAGCAATCAAGGTTTCTCGCCGAACCACTTACATCACGCGACTATATAAGCGCGTCATAAGCGCGTCATAAGCGCGTCATAAGAGCTCCGTCAGAACCTCGTCATCCTGAAGAACCGAGCGACGAAGGATCTAAACCGCAGAGCTAAGCTTCTACACCACTCGGCGGCAACTCAAGCTCCCCTTGAATAATATCTTTTAGCGCATAGTACGATGGCATTTTGCGTAGATAGCCTTCACGGTGATCGACTAAGCCGTAACCCGGATTAATCAATTGCCACCAATAAACCCGCTCAACCCAACCTGTTTGCCACGCAATCTGGTAATACCATTTCAGGTATTTAGCCTGCGTTTCCTCGTCCACGGTTCGAGTTGGATTACCGGAATTAGGCGTGTAAGGTTTGGTATTCAGCAGAGGCCAATTGGTTTCAGTAATCCATAACTTATCGTCGCTTCGGTTCGATAAGCGAGTCATGGCCTTGGCTAATCTCAGCTTATTCTCTAGATCAAATATCCCATACTGTGTGCCATACGGCGAGTGGCGTCGATTCACATACAGTAATGCAGCATTGCCATCGAGATGATAATCTCGAAAATTCCAGAGGGTTCGCCAGCTCAACAAAGGTTCGAAATCAATAATTGATGAGCCGAGCAATTTGACGCCTGGAAACCTACCGCGCAAAGCCTCGACCGCCACCTGCAAATCAAGCGCTTGGCCGGTGTGTACGCAACCCCACTTAGTTCGATTCACCGCGTTGCCGATCCAGTAAGTGTTTGCCATGTGCTTGGTGGCAGCAATAATGGTAGATACCTGCTGTTGCCAAACATCTAATTGCGTTACCGAGTCGCGACTCTGCAAAATATTAATGACAAACTCATTGCTAGGAAACAACTCAAGGAAACGCACATAGTCTTCCAATGCAGCCACATCCCAACTTGGGATCCTCACCAGCAGCTGTTTAACGCCGAGTTCTTCAACCATCTCAACACTGGCCGAATCATATTGATCATCGGGCGCCACACTTAGCCCCACGAAGGTGTCAGCGGCAATATTCGCGGGCTGCTTTTTGAGTCTTAAATATTGATAAGTAATGGCCGGCAAACCAATTAAGTTGGAACCGGCTACCTTGGAATACTCCCACACATTACCGAGACCTGACCGAGGTTTGTCCTCGTCACGCATTTTATACGGCTGGCACGAATACGGGTCCCACCATTCTGGCTGATTTTTCATGGTCAATAACGGTCACTCAACATTGGTTTGGTATTATTGGGGTATGTATCATGAAGAGCAAGTCACCTGCCCCTATTGCGGCGAATCGTTTACCGCATTTATTGACCTAAGCCAGGGCAATCACCGCACAGTGGAAGACTGTTATGTCTGCTGCCGACCGATCGAATTCGTTATCGAGTCAGACGGCGCGCAATTATTACGCGTCGACACCTTCACCGACGATGAATCCATCAACTAAGTCTATTTTGATTAAGCTCGCAGCTAAGCGATTAAAGACAAAAGACCACCGCGTTTGAATTGGCCGTGGGCACCACGAAACAACTTGAGCTATCGGGCACAGTAGGGCCGAGCGCTGGGCAGAATTCCGCTGATTGTGGAGTCAGACCGGCGAGCAGCGGATCACTCTGTCTCGCGTAGCTAAATGCCTCCGGCGCACAGGAATTAGTGTCTACATCACTCAAGCCCAATACCGACTTCAATGCACCAAACATATTCACGCGACCGTAGCCGTAAAACAAGCTGCGGGTATTGCCATCGAGATCATAAGCGGCAGCACCGCGACGGCCGATTTTGTCCGCGGTGACTCGTAGCACCGCTTCAACCTCAGCCGCCGTAATGTCATTTGACGAGTTATTGTCGATCGCTTGGTCCGCCGCGATCATCGCCGCAGCGATCCCCGCCACTAACGGCGCAGCGGCAGAGGTGCCACCAAAATCATCAGTGTAAGGCGGGTCGTTATAGGTCGGCGAAGTCCACGATACACCGCCAATACTACGATTACTGTTGTAGCCCTCACCATTGGCGCCATAACGATCTGTGGTGACAATGCCTAAATGTTGATTGTCCGAAGGCGCCAACACATCTAAGGAGTCGCCAAACTGGCTATAGGCTGCGCGTTCTTCAGCCGCTAAATCGGCACTGGTCACGCCCGACAAATCACCGGCGTCACTGGCACCAACCGCGATCGCTTTT
Source organism: Arenicella xantha (assembly GCF_003315245.1). Taxonomy (NCBI): domain Bacteria; kingdom Pseudomonadati; phylum Pseudomonadota; class Gammaproteobacteria; order Arenicellales; family Arenicellaceae; genus Arenicella; species Arenicella xantha. The sequence continues at coordinate 1,030,120 of NZ_QNRT01000001.1, forward strand.
GCCACGTTAGCCGGATAGCCAACCGCGTCATCAACGAACCGCGGGATATCCCCAAAACTTAGCTTTTCCTTACCGTCGACCAAGAACTCAAACTTATCAGAAAATGTTTGTTGGTCGGTGGACACCCATATCCAGAATGAAATATCACCGGCTGGGCCGTCTTTAATGGTGTTCAAGTAAGAATAGATGCACTGACGATTAGTCATATCTATTTGCGCAGAGCTTCCGGAACGAGAGAAATCTGGATTGGTATTGATACTCCACAACGTGCACGCGCTGGCATTTTCGGTGCTACAACCAATACAAGAATTCAATGCACACGCATTAGTAAACCCCTCTAAGCCACTTTCAAAGCCTTCGTTAGTACCATCAGGAAAACGAATGTCATCTAAGCGAGCAGCATCATCTTCGGTCAGATCATCAAGCGGAAAATCAGAGCGCAAAAACCGCCATTCATACGCGTGCTTACCGGCCGTCACCGGCACCGTGACTTTAAGCCAGCCTGAGGCGCTGTTGCCGGCCGCAAAAATCACTGGAGAACCCTTGCCCTTGCGGATCGGCTCATTAGCTCTGAGTGGCGCCGTCGTGCCAGGCCCCAAATCCGCCAACGTGCCATCGACAATGTCTGCAATAACCAGGTCAAGCGCCGGACACGTGCCCTCTTCCATGCCCCAGCTATTATTAATAACATGAGCATAGGTACCGGCATAAGTCATTGCTTCAACCGCACGTGCACAGAAGTCCGAGTTAGGGTCAGCATCGAACTCAGAGATCAACCTTATGGGCAGTATCTTGGCTGAATAAGCGCTACCGACGACGCCAACATTGTTGTTAATTGCCGCGGCTATTCCCGCCACCGCAGTACCGTGATTGTCTTGCTCAACGTCGTCACCATTTATATTGACGCAGGCCGTGAAGGCTTGTGGACTTGGGTCATTATCTGGGCCGCGAGTCGCATCTTCACCACAACTAAAAGGCGCACTGGAATCGTCGTCAACAAAGTCCCAACCATTCAGGTCATCGACATAGCCATTGCCATCGTCATCGATATCATTACCGGATATCTCCAACGGGTTTTCCCAAATAGTCAGGTCTTCATGATTAAGCTGAACCCCATCATCAATAATTGCAATCACCATACCCGCGCCGGATAACTCAGCGGCTCCTTCTTGGCCGCTACTAGGAGCGCCAAGCCCCCAAGCATTATTAGCATCACAGTCGGTATCGCAGCGCGAGCCGCCTTTACCCGTGTTTTGCAGATGCCATTGCTCGGTATACAACGGATTATTGGTAGGCTCAAAGGCAGTCTTGAATGCGCGAGTTTTAAACTGTGGCTGCGCCCATTCAACACGAGGATCGCTCATCACACTTCGAACTAAGGCAAAGCGTGAAGCTACATTATGCGTTCCGCGAGCAGTCATGGAATACACTGAACCAGATGCCTTCAAGCGACGATTTACCGACAAATTGAAACGCGCCAGAACCTCAGCAAGTGCTTCGCTGGACAGCCCGTCGTTAAGCTTTACTAACAACTTTTCAGTAACAAGTATGTCACCACTGCCGCGCGAGTTTGCCAGCACCGGCTGAACCGCTAAAATCGATGCATCGGCGGATTTCAGCATATGCGCCGTAACACTGGCAAACTGCTTACTCTTGATACGGTCATTCACCTTAACCACCGACATCAAGCCGAGACCATGATTCTTCACAAGTTCAACCTGACCACCAAACTGTGCGCTAAGTCGATCAGCTAAATTTACCGTCTTGCCCTTTGCCGAGCTTGCCACCTGCTCAAGTGCAAACACACCTTGCTTGCGCAAGAAACGTATACGGCTACCATCAGGATGTTGATAGAAATCACCGTGATCGACCAGCTCAGCCGACACACCTCGTTTAGTGTATTCGAATGACGCTTTCGCCTGGCCAAAGCAAGGATTACTAGCAAGTACCAGCGTTAGCAATGCCGCGACCCGCATGCTGAGCAAATTATTATGGTTCAATTGATCGATTCTCCAAGCGCAGCCAGCTCTCCCTCGAGTTATCCGCGCGTGTCGTTAGAGACAGATTAAGCCGTGGCTGGCAATTCGCGCACCGACTAGAATAGATTTATGAATCTGCCAAAATACTTGTTAGTGTGAATTCTTGAGTAAACGAATCACCATCAGTATCCGTTGTATCAGCCGCTTCGCATGTGGCAGTAATGGTAAAAGTCACATCTTCAATCGGTTGCAGGTCAGTACAAAATGGTGCATCGGTAGCCGGACCGCGCCACACAACACGTGGACCAGCGGTATTCGTTGCAACACCTAAATCTTGAACATCGATCGTGGTATCTGCTGGCAATGACGCAGCCTCGATACTAATAATTGTTAACGAATTAGTTGGGTCAGCACTCAACACATCAAAAGTTGCACTACACACCGCTGGTGTGGTGGTACCCGACACTGGACCAAATACAACGTTGCCAGTTACCACCGCCCCACAGAGCTCTGCAGGAGTCGGCAATGGTGGTTCTACATGAGGTTCTACCACCGATGTTTGCGCATGTGCGGGCATCACGACGCTGTTAATAACCGGCTTGTGCCATACAACCACGGCAGCGCCTGTGCCTAAGCCAAGTAGTACTTTACGGCGACTGCGTTGAGCATCAAGTTGTTCGTTCATCATAAGTCTCTATTCTGTTCTCTATTAAGGTCGTTAGGGTTCACTTCTAGTTAACAATCAGTTCGGGTAGACCCAATACGGTCCAGCCAAGTAACACGTCGAGGTCATCTGGGTTTTCCAAGGCATAGTCTTGTTTCGCATTGGTTACCGCGTCCCCTAAACGTTCGCCATTGGCCAAGCGATCAAATACTAGACGCGCTAGTTCACGCTCATTATTGGCATCGGTCAGTGTGCTCGCACCCATCACAGCTACCGCGCCACGATCGCCTTCCATCATAAAACGATGCCCCATACTGTCTTCATTCGGGCTCACAAAATACGCATTCCAACAGCCCCATTGTGTCACCACAGTTGGCTTACCAACGTTATTCAAACCCGCCGCATCCGGACCAGTAAACAGACCGTTGAAGCTCCACTGGTTGGTACTTGAGTGACCAAAGAATGCCGTCAACGTAATGCCTGACTCTATCTGCTGCTTAACCTTGGCGCGTGCGGCACTGGTGCCTAATTGGTCCACGTACGCCTTCTCAACCTGAAAGTTCAGCAAGTAGTCTTGTTCAATCTCATTTGCATCGCTACCAAAATCGTACTGCTGCGCTTGGTCATAACCATCAGCGACTAACAACGCCGTACCTGCGTAGTCACGGTTCAAATATGCCGCGCGCTTACCCATTAACACGCCCAATTGAGCAGTCGTTCGTACCGGCAACCGTGCAATAGGCAGGTCCGGCACATTGTCATCATTCAAATCGACGTACTTCGCATCTACTGGTGCAAATGTGATGTTATTGCCAGTCGCATAATAAATGCTTGGAATAAAACTGGTCGCGTCTTGGTTCTCAAAATTGCGGTAATCGTAAACATCACCACCAACCAAGAGCACATATTTAGTACCACGATTGTTGTGAGCAAACTGAATATAATCTCGGATCGCCTGCGGATCAAATATATGATCGCCGAATTGAGCGTAGATGCTTTCAACATCGACAATGTCGACACTGCCCATCTCGCTTTGCAACTCAGTCGCCAAATTCTCTAAATGAAAATTCCCAGCACTACCAATAAAGTCTGGATGACTGATAATCAAATAATTGGCATTGCCACTGCTAATATCATCGGCCAATGGCAGCGCCACCGGCGTGGCTGAATACATGGAGTTGCTAGTAGCCACATAATACTGTGCGGCTGCACCACTACCCGCCACTTCAATACGACATACCGATGAATTACATGAGGCTTTTTTGCCATTACCATCGATCACCGCAACCGAACTAAGAGTGTCCTGCCGCATGATCACTAAATCGTCTTTGCCATTCGGTAAATCAGTTGGTTTAAAGCCATCAATTCGAAATCGAGAAAAGTTAGACGCATAACTAAGTCGTGCATCCTCGGCCACAAACTTACTAGGGTACTCAACGGTTACATCGTCAAGATTAACCGCGTCAAACGCGTAGCCAGTATCAAGAGGCAAGGTTAAGCCAACCACATTAATGCCCTCACGGACCTCCTGCAAACTGGCTTCTAACTGTTCGCCACGCAAGCCATCAAACTCTTTACTGGCCACTGACACGCCGTTGAATTTAACGCTGACACTGTGGTCTTTTTTAACGCCCGCTTGATTGGCTGCGCCCCATACACCGACGCGCAGCTTGGCTTTAGTAGTACCACTATTACCACCGACCGCAACATTTTTGAGGTTCAGCGTAACGTTTTCACTAGCCGCTTCACCAATCGCAATCATACGCTTTGCATAAAAAGCGTCAGACGGATTCGGTGAAGTAAATGAGTACGACGACTGCGGCGCAAACTTAGCGGTACGCAGATAACTATTCGCCACCTTAGCACGCGATGAAATCGCCGTAGTATCGATATTCATCGGCAATGCCGCACCGCTTTCAAGACGCAAAGTGTATACATTGGTACCGGTATAAAGCGTATCGAGTTGTTCGGCTATAAATCTGATTTGCGAGTCTGCAGCTACCACTGCACCACCAGTCACTTGAATTGGCACATCATTGCCGCGATTGCTTAACGCCAAATCTGCCGCATTCTCACCGATTAGATCAACACCAAATTCAGCCAAATCTGCTACCGAGATATAATGAATACCAACTTCGGTAGTTTGGAGGTTAACTAAGTCTTCACCCTCAGCAGCATGCGCCGTGGGGATGATCGCGGTTAACAGCACCGTGACCGATTGGTTTAGAAGTTTATAAAACATACTAGTTTCCTGCTGTTTGCTCTCACGACGTTGTTTACGTTTAAGAGAACGCTGCCGTTGCTGCGCTTCACGCTTAGCTTTACGCTCGGCTTTGTTAGCCTCGCGAATCGCCTTTTCAGACTGCCAATCAATAGCCTGACGGTCGGCTATCACACCATAAGACTGGCCGAGCACATAAGGCCCGTGCAAGGTCTCTTTGCCGGTTAGATCAATATCACTTAAGGCAAATACGGTGGCATCTGTTACCGCGCTGAAGTGGTAAGACTGAACCGATACCGCATCACCGTAACTCGCAATCAAGCGTGGGTTTAGCACAATCCAGTCACCGTCTACTTGCGCGTAAACATTAAAGCCAATATTCGCAACCTCAGTCTGAGTTGACCAATCGAAGCGCACACTACCAGCCTCATCAACACTCGAGGTAAATAGCCCCAACGAAATCGGATTAGTAATACTTGGCACATAACCAAAGTCACCAGTGTTGTCGATTACCGGATCAGCTATAAGGCCAAGCGAGTCGAGATCAACCACGTAGCCAGTATCGTCTTTGCTAGTCTCATCAGATGTGTCGGTCAGACCATTTGGCGAATCAGTATGTTCAAAACCATTCAGCACATTGTCGTCATCTGTCACGACCACAACATAGACGCCGTCAGGCAAGCCGGCAAATTCATAGTTACCATCGGTATCCGTGGTGGTAGTGGCGATCACATTACCGTTTTGGTCCTGCAACTCAACCGTGACTCCGCCTAAACTACCGGCTTCGTCTTGCTCACCATTGCCATTAGTGTCCGGCCAAATAGTACCAGTAATGGCATTATCACCATCGCCCACATAACCAAAGTCTTGATCGAGATCAATCGGTGTAGTCGTTGTTAACGTTGTCACACTGACACTGTCGCCAGTTCCGCTGGTATCAGGATCAACACTGTTAGTCCAACCTGTGCCACCATTTGGCAAGGTTGAGGTAACCACCACGACTTGATAATCAGTACCTGGATTAGCTCCAGTGTCCGACGTATCCAAACCAGTAAACAAGTAGAGACCATTGGCGTCGGTGGTAGTCGTCGATATCAGTACATCGTCGCCACCACCAATAACACCATCAGGCCCAGGTCCATATAGCTCAACCACCACGCCCTCAAGACCTTCATCCGCATCCGGTGCTCCTGAACCATTAGAATCAAAAAAGATGGTGTCGCCGATGACACCATCGCCACCGGCAGTATTCGAACTAACATACCCAAAGTCTTGATCTAAGTCTTCGACCGGCGTTGCAATACCAACGCCAAGATCATCCACAAACGACCGGTTAGGCGTGACGGCAACAAACGCGCCAGGGTTAGCCGGATCATCGCTGTCTACCGTTTGGTTCAAGCCAGCCAACACATTATTCTGGTCGGTTACCACCACAATGTAGTCTCCATCTGGAATACCAGTGAACAAATACATACCCGTAGCATCGGTAACCGTTGTGGCAAATACCGTATCGTCCGCTGGGTTATACAGCCCATCACCATTGTCTTGAATCAGAGTTACCGTCACACCATGCAATACTGGTTCAGTTAAATCAGAACCATCACCCGCTGTCGCCGGACCATTACCATCTTGGTCTACGTCAATCCATAAGGTGTCACCGATGCTGTTGTTCTGATCTGCCGGAGGCAAGTAGCCAAAATCTAAGTCCAAATTAATAGGATTAGCCGGAGTGATCGTCACTGTGGTCTGGTTATCCGCCGTTGCACTGTTGCCATCACGCACATCAGGATCACCAAGATTGCTCGGGCCAGAAACATAGCCCAATGGCAAGGTATTGGTATCAACCTCTACAATATACGACTCATCCAACGGCAGGTTTGGAAACAAATATCGACCACTACTATCAGTCACGGTAGTAATCGCCACACCAAGGCCCGCGCCTAAATCGACATCCGTAGGCGGAGTAATGCTGACCGTTACGTTGCCAATACCCGGCTCACCAGGACTCTGTACACCGTCGTCATTCGCATCAACCCAGATTGTATCGCCGACTGCGCCCAAGCCAGCCGCAGGTGCATAGCCAAAGTCCGCTGTTTCATGAAACTCTTTCGGATCCAGCACGATTGGGTCAGACAAACTATCGGTAGCACCAACGCCATCGCCCTCGTCATACGTCTGCACCAAACCGACGGGCAAACTGCTTACATCGACACCGGTTTGATAAACCACACCAGGCTGAAGTCTTGGAAATAAATACTCTCCGTTCAACCCAGTTACGGCAGTCGCAACTGGCGTGGTTAATTCCGCACCATCTATTACGCCATTACCGTCAGTGTCTTGATACAAATTAACCGTAACATTGGCAATACCATCTTCATTGGCATCTTGTACGCCATCCATATCAAGATCTAACCAAACATAGTTGCCCAAAGAGGCCGGTGGTACAAAACCAAAGTCAATCGTCATGTTGCCACTCAAATCTTCTGCGCTACCATCAATACCATCTTGATTGTCGCCGCGACCTGTGCCGCTACCAGTTTCATTCGGTTCAGCACCGGAGGTGACTTCAAACACACCACTTTCAAATACGCCAACACTCGGTTCGGTTGCTATATTTGAATCGTTGGCAGTGTCGTCATTATCGGCAGTATTTTGCACTGGCGATGGGAAAAAGCCGGTCGGCGGTGTGACCTGAACTCGGTAATTACCCGGAGGTAAATTGGTGAATTCATAGAGGCCATCGGCGCCAACAGTGACCGCAGTAACTGGAGCACCACCAACTTGACTAGCCGCAACGAACACACCAGAACCTGGGGTTGTTTCAACAAATAACGCAACCTGTGCTGCCGCTAACGGCGGTTCATTCGCGTCTTGTAAACCATCACCATTGCTGTCTTGCCAAACAAAACTACCAATACTAACTGGCGCATAGAAGCCCATATCAACGGTCATATTGCCGCTATTATCTGGATTAGCAGCAGTCTGCCCAGGTTGGTCGTCGACGTCACCATTCCCGTCGATAAGATCAACCGGATCAGCTTCGCCAACGGGCTCACCGCCGGCCGTCAAAGTAATTACACCACTGGTGTGGATTTGATCCGCTAGGTTAGGGTCAAAACCGAGATCGATATTTGAGTCCTCATTACTGTCTGCAGACGGATCCCCAAACACATCCGGGTCAGCCACTTGCAGCGGCGTTGGAATCAACGCGCCACCACCGACAACCGTGGACAAATCAACTTGCACTCGGTAATCGCCCGGCGCTAAATCATTGAAGAAATACTGGCCTTCTGCATCGGTCACAGTAGTGACTATTTGCACACCAGCGGTATACGGATCGCCATCAACCGGTGCGCCAGCGGCGTCAAGTAACGTGACCGTTGCATTGACAATCGCAGGCTCGCCATCACCTTGGCTGCCATCGGCATTTTCATCCTGCCAAATCGTGCTACCTAAGCTTACTGGTCGCACAAAGCCCATATCAAGGGTCATGTTGCCAGCTGAGTCTGGGTTAACCCCGGTTAAATCTTGGCTAGGTTGATCAGCACCAACAACACCGATTGAATCGGTTTCGCTGAGCGGCTCAGTGCCAGGCGCTAGGGTAATGATGCCACTAGTATGAACTTGATCACTGATCGAATTTGAACCGGTGGTATCGAAAGCAAAATCGATATTCGAATCATCGTTACTGTCTTCAGATGGATCGCCAGACAAATCTGGATCAGCGACTTGCAATGGCGTTGGTTTTAAATCAGCACCACCGACCACAGTAGACAGGTCTACCTGAACGCGATAGTCCCCTGGCAGCAAGCCATTAAAGTGGTATTCGCCGCTAGCATTACTAACCACCGGCGTCACACCCGTAACTGCTAGGCCCGCGCTATCCAATAAGGTAACCGTGGCTCCCTCAATCGCTAGTTCGGCGGCATCTTGAATGCCATTACCATTTAAGTCTTCCCAAATGGTCGACCCTAAGCTCACTGGTTGAAAGAAGCCAAAATCGACTGTCATATTGCCATTGCTGTCGATTAGACCGCCTTGGTTAGGCTGATCGATCACCGGGCCGTTGTCATTCACACCATCAATTGGATCGACTTCAAGCTCAGGCTCTGTGCCCAAACGTAAATCGATCACACCACTCCGGTATAGATCATCTGAGGTAATCGCTGGACTACCATTCTGATCAACACTTGCGATGTTTGAATCGGTATTGTCATTATTTTCAGGGTCCGCAACTTGACTTGGTGTTGGGCTAATCGAACCCGCGCCAGTGACTCCCGACATATCCACTTGAAGCATGTAACTGCCAGCCGGCAATCCATTGAAGTTATATTGGCCGGTCGAATCCGTGGTTGCAGTCAGCGCTTGTATACCAGTCGCTACAGGGTCACGGTCGTAGACACTGCCATCACCATTTAGCAATGTCACTAACGCACCACTGATCGGCGGTTCGTTGTCATCTTGCCTACCATCGGTATTCGAATCTAACCACACGGTACTACCGAGACTCACCGGTTCAATAAAACCAAAATCGACTGTCATATTACCGTTGGCATCGGGTTGATCAGCCGCAGTTAAAGCCTGATTCGGCTGGTCCGCACCAGGCGTGCCGATAGGGTCAACCTCATTCAGTGGCTCACCGCCAACACTCAGCGTGATAACACCACTGGTGTGAATTAAGTCCACTGGATTTGAATCAAATAACTGATCAATATTGGAATCGCTATTATTGTCTTGTCCTAGCCCTGGCGCATCAGGGTCAGCGACCTGCGCAGGAGTTGGTACAAGGGCACTGGCATTGCTGTTGCTGGCTGTCGATAGATCAATCTGGATTCGATAATCACCTTCAGGTATACCATTAAAATTATACTGCCCTTGCGTATCGGTTAAGTCGGTTAGCGCTTGCACTCCAGCGACATTCGGGTCGCTGTCATAAACGCTGCCGTCGGCATTCAAAAGCGTTACCTGAGCAGCCACAATCGGCGGCTCACCAGCATCTTGAACGCCGTCTCCATTAACGTCTAACCAAGCAGTACTACCGACACTTACCGGCTTAATAAAACCCATGTCGACCGTCATATTGCCCGACGTATCAGGATCATCGGCAGTCGATAGACCTTGGTTAGGTTGATCCGCACCACCGGCACCAATAGGATCTGTTTCACCGGCAGGCTCACCGCCAACGGTTAACGTAACAATCCCACTGGTATGAATTAAATCATTAGCATTGGTATCAAAAGCGACGTCAACGTTCGAATCCGTATTGTCGTCTCCAGCCGCATCTGGGTCGGCCACTTGCAACGGAGTTGGTATGTAATCATCGCTATCAGTCACCATACTCAAATCAACTTGAACGCGATAATCACCGGGAATCAGACCGTCGAAGTTGTACTGCCCATCGATATCCGTAACGTCGGTTACGAGCTGCACTCCGGCGACATTTGGGTCACCGTCAACTGGAGTCCCAGCAGCCGTTAACAAGGTAACAGTAGCACCTTGTATCGCCGGTTCACCGGCATCTTGACTACCATCAGCATTTGAATCATTCCAAATCGTGCTACCCAAACTCACTGGTGCAAAGAACCCCATATCCACGGTCATATTACCGTTGGCATCAAGTTGTGCTGCACCTTGGTTAGGTTGGTCCGAACCGGGTACACCAATTGGATCAGACTCAACCGCTAACAAGGGTTCGCCCCCAATACTTAGCGAAACCACACCACTTTGATAAATGTTTGCTGCTGGGTTATGTCCCGGAGCAGTCAGATCAACATTGGAATCGGTATTGCTATCTTGCCCCGCTCCCGGCGCATCAGGATCGGGCGTTTGTAATGGCGTTGGTGACAACATCGCGCCGGTGTGACTAGTCGCAGTCGTTAGATTGACTTGCACACGGTAATCGCCTTCGGGTAGACCATTAAAATGGTATTGCCCTTGAGCATCGGTGGCCACTGTCAACGCATCGATGCCTGCGGTTGCCGGATTACTATCGTAGACCGAACCACCTGCATTCAATAGTGTTACCGACACACCAACAATAGGTGCTTCGCCAAGGGTTTGTACACCGTCACCATTACTATCAAACCAAACAGTACTGCCAAGGCTGACTGGCTCAATAAACCCAAAATCAACCGTCATATTGCCATTCGCATCAGGATCGTCTGACGCAACCAAGCCCTGGTTCGGCTGATCCGGCCCAGGTGTGCCGATTGAATCGACCTCGCCCAACGGTTCGGCACCAGGTGTTAAAGTAACTATGCCACTAGTATGGATTTGATCTGTTGTATTGGTATCAAAACCAGTGTCGATATTCGAATCGTCATTAGCATTTTGGCTAGGCCCCGCTGCATCGGGGTCAGCTACTTGGCGCGGTGTCGGCACTAACGTCGCCGCGTTTGCATTATTAGCGGTGCTAAGGTCAACCTGTACGCGGTAGTTGCCGGCAGGTAACCCATCAAAGTTGTATTGGCCATCAGCATCAGTGACCGTGGTCAAGCTTTGCACACCAGCGGTATAGGGGTCGCTATCAAAAACAGTTCCATCGGAATTTAGTAGAGTGACCGTGGCATTCTCGACCGGCGTTTCACCTGCACTTTGAATACCGTCTTCGTTATCGTCAACCCACAAAGTACTACCAAGACTAACTGGCGGCACAAAGCCCATATCCAGAGTCATGTTCCCCGCGTTATCTGCAAGCCCTGCTTGGTTCGGCTGATCGGGGTCAGTGCTTACACCAGTGCCTGTCGCGTTAATCGGATCTCTTTCGTTGCTCGGCTCAGTTCCCGCCAACAACGTGATCGGACCACTAATGTGAACTAAGTCGGCCAGATTAGTATCCGCGCTGTAATCAATATTTGAATCGAGCTGGTTATTATTATTTGGCGCGGCAACTTGCGTCGGCGTGGGCAAATAATCATCGATATTCAAGATTGGAGACGTCGACAAATCTACCGATACGCGATACGTCCCTGGCACCAAATCATTGAAATGGTACTGACCAGCTGCATCGGTGGTGGTTTGCACTAACTGAACACCTGCCAGTCCGAGATCACCGTCAATAGGTGTACCGGCCGAATCAAGCAATGTCACCGTTGCTCCGGCTATGGCACCTTCACCGCTGTTTTGTACGCCATTACCATTCGTGTCGACCCAAATAGTACTCCCCAAACTTACGTCAGGAACAAAACCAAAATCCGCGCTTAAGTATGAATTTGTGTCAGGAAACGCAATATCCGCAGCGATATTTTCAGTCAGTTCGACGTTCGCATCACTGGTGTCGGTCGCGCTGCTGCCAGTAACACCATTACTGGAAGTATCACTCTCGCCAGTCACTGCCCCGCCAACGGTTAAATTTAACAGCGTTGAAACCGACGCATAAGTTGCCGGCACTAACGACCCAAACGTACCAGGCGCACCGTCATCCTCATTGTCTGTAGCTAAAGCAGTACCCGCCGCCGACGTGGGAGTTGACGATTGAAGAGTGTCAGTGCTATATGGATCGCCGCCAGCAGTTAGCCCACTTTGACCCTCAGGGATCGCGATAAAATAGTTTCCTTCATCTAGGCCGTCGAACAGATACTGACCCTGTGCATCAGTGGTATCTGTCACCAACAATTGATCCAAATTCGGATCAAAAATACCGTCGCCATCATCCAGATACAGCTGTGTTTGTAGATTCGCAATGGCCGGTTCACCGCTTTCAGCGATACCATCGTTATCTTCATCGAGCCAGACATGATTACCTAAGCGAAGGCGATAAAAACCAAAATCAACACTCACGTTTGAGTCATTGTCATCAAAAAAGTCTGCGTCGTCGTCAGCCGCATCATCATTGCGCAGCTGCTCATCGACCGGCTCCTCACCTAGCGCCAAGTTCACCGTTCCAGAATAGATTCCATCAAAACCAGCCGGCAGTGGTGTCACTAAATCATCGGATGTAAACGCGCCGTTGTCGTCGTTATCAAGATTACTGTTGGCGTTGGGCTCATCAGTCGTTGAAGAATAGTTGTCATCCAACACAAACGAACCGGTTTGTGCATTCGGTATCACCACGTAGTAGTTACCAGCAGGAATACCTAGGTTGTCACGATTTGCGATATCGGCATCATCGAACAAGTAATGACCTTGCGCATCTGTTTGCATGCTGTCAAACAGCGTGTCGTCTGCACTTGGACCATCGCCAGTTACATCCACCCAGAGCTGCACAGTCACATCAAACAAGCCTTGCTCACCAGCATTGGCAATGCCGTCGTTATTGGTATCTAACCAAACTAGATTACCGATTCTCAAGCCGCTCGATTGCAAGGGAAATTCAGCCGGCGTAATGATTCCTGTCTTAACGATTTCAGCAGATAATAAACGCGCGTCATCGTTAGCGTTGGTAGCCCGATGTGCAATATTATTCCATGCGATTTGCAAATCTCCAGCCACATAATCTGATGCCGGAGCATCCGCCTGAGACAACATATCCAAGCTGATGATAATGTCTTCATCAGTGGGGTTAAACGGGTCGCCGACTGGCCAAGCGTTGCCGGAAAATGGCACATATACACGCCACGCACGCACACTGGCATAACCTTCAGGAAACGTAATTGCGTCAGCTAAAGGCGTTTCAGTCCAGTCGTCAACACAACCGGGCTGCCAACCACTACCACCAAGATCATTGGCAATAGAAAGCTCTGGACGACAAGAAGTGGCAGACGCTGAATACTCGATTACGGCGTTGGTGAGTTCTGCAGCAACTGTTGGGTTGGCACTAGCCAGAGTAACTGGCCCCATCAATTGTGGCTCCCAAGTCGATGCACGACTCACGCCAGCTAACGCTTCGGAGATACCGGTATCAGACCCCGCAGTATCGGTGTTTGGTAGCACGTCATAAACCACGTAATTGCTTAGCGGCACATTGCCGTCGTTACTTAAGCGTATACGGTAGTCAAACGGCTGATCTTTCATCGCTTGCGCGACACATGGCGCTTTGGTTCGACCACTGCCATCATCTGCACAGTAAGCTGGCGTCGCAATACCCGCACTCGCTGCCGCTGTATTATCCGCTGGAGGATTTGACGGATCAAAATTAGGCAAGCCAGGGAAGCCACCAATGAACTTTTCGCCGCCTAACGAAGCCGCACTTAGAATATTAAACGTGTCATTAGTCTGACAAATTTTCTCACTGGTATCGGCATCGCTATCAATGTCATTAGTATCGGGCAAGTCAGTGGTAAGACCATTTAAGCATCGTAAATCAGCTGTATTCTGCTGAGTAGACTCTAGAAAATTTTGTACCCCACCTTGCGCTAATACCCCAGCACGAACCTTGAGGGTAACGCCAAGTCTAACCGCTGTCGCAATACCGAAGTCACCAGTTGCGTCACCGACATTGTCATTATTTCGGTCCGGTCGAACTGGAAAAGTAAACGGGTTATTAACCGGTAAATCGCCAAGCTGACCACCGAGCTGAATTGCTCCGGCTGGTGCGACATTCTGCCAGCTCCAGCGCAACATCGTCGCATTCGCCGCCGTACAGGTATTCCCAGCATCACCGGGCGCAATTACCTCTAAGTTTGGCTCAACGCCAATCGGTTGAGTATTGACAGTATCAATAGCGTTACGTGGGTCATCAAGACCAATAAATCCCAAGGTATCCCAAGATACAAACTCTAATTCTGGACTCAAACAATCCGTGACAGTTGGATTTTGCGCACCAACCGAGCTGGTGTTGTCTTGCAAGAAAGTAAATGTAGTGGTAAACGGCTGACCGGGCTGTACTGCCGATGGCATCGCTTTAGCCAAGCTAATATCAGTGGAATCCTCGACAATAGTGACGGTTTGACAAGCACTCGGATCACTTACCATTGGGTCCGCGGTAATTTGATCGGTAGTCACGGTAGCACAATTCTCAAACGTGCTTGGTGGCGGCCCAACGGTCAACGAGGGATCGTTTGTCAAATGCGCCACAGTGAACATTCCACCATCAAACCCTGGCGGTACTGGCGTGGTGAACTCGACTCGAAAACCAGTGGCGGTGGCTGACAATAATTGAGAAAAACCGTTAGCCAAGCCAATCATGCCATTGTAGCTGGTTAATAAGGTGTTACTTGGTAGCTCGATAATGTTTGCTTCAACAGATTGATCACTCCATCCGTCATGCACCAAAGTTAACGGTTCAATCTCCACCGGGAAGACATCTTCAAGCACAACATTAGTCTGCTGCACATTAGTTTTTGAAGTGTCGAAAGTAATGTAATACTCATTGCGCGCACCAACTCCAACCGAGTCACGTTTAACAGTTTTTTCAAGGTCTGCATCCGGTGTTGGAACATCTAAGGTACTTTCAACCGAAGACGTACACGAATTCGGACACGTTGCAGGGTCAATGTTATCGCCGTTTAAATTCGCAGTATTAGTAACGGTCTCGGCAATCGAAAAATCGGCAGACGGATACTGCACTGCTAACCTAACCACCTGACAGCCATCGGCGGGATCAAACTCAGTCACACCAAGGCTAGCAAAGTCGAAGCCCAATGCTGGGCACGCACCGGTTGTCGGCAGCACGCTGTTCATCAAATTATCGTTTCTTAACGTTGCACCAACCACTGTCGCGCCAGTTTCGCAAACATCGCTCAACACAGGGTTTTCTAAGATGATGGTGCCGGTTCCAATGCCAGCTGGACCATTTGGGCATATCTCAATCCGGTACACCACATCATTATCTAATGCAGGACCTACTGAGCCCCCAGGAACGGATACTCTTTTAGAGATTTCCCAATTATTGCTAGGCGGATTTAGCGTTGGACTACTGGTCGCCGATACCGAGCCGACATTCGCGACGCTTGAGGTAGCCGTATTCACTAAGGTACTGGGTAAGCCGCTTGGAAAGTCCGCTAAGTCGGTCGACAATGCTCCAACGATTGTTGCGTTAGCAGAGTCTCCGTCAGCAAGCACATCAGGCGACGGCAAATCGATGGTCACAGTATTAGTAACCGGGTCGTGCGTACAAGTGTAGATATTGTCAGACACTAAACAGGTTTCAAAAATAAACCCTTCTGGCAGCGGATCGGTAAGCGTAAATTCGCCGCAGTCATTCGGCGGTGTGCTAACAATGCTGCAGTTCCATTGCAACTGATATTCAAAAGCCTGACCTAGCTCAAGTTCAGTCAATGCATTATTAGTTCCAAGCTCTTGAGCTTCTTTAACCAACGAGCTTGCGGCTTGACCATATACTAACGGCGTAGAGAGCACTGAGAAAAGCATCACCGTAAACAGCAAACCGAATTTAACCTGAAGACTAGTAGCTCGCGCTACTGCGTAAGAGTTATCCGAACTTAATACGAGCATGATTTATCAAACCTTATTATCTAGAGTTATCTTCAACCGCAAAAATTGCGGCCTATATCCTTAACACTCAGTGATTCGATATGAAAATACGGATCGCACGCTGAGCACAAAGGCAAACTTGTAACTCAAGCAATCGCTACGGTCCGGCAATCAATGCCATGAACACGTTCTACAATCTATAGCCGCCACTTGAGTCGCTAATGCGAAACAAAAAAATCCATAAGGCAAATTTTGCACAACGCGTATTGCCAACCCTTAACGCTTTTAAGCGTTACTTTTATTGTTATTCGCTCATTTCGAAAAGGAATATATAACATTACATATCAATAAGATAGAGGCGACTCAGGCGCAAATGTAAAGCTTTGTAACAAGTGTCAATCAACGCTAAAAAACATTTATTTTCGCCACTCATAAACCAACGCCAACCGCCTATTTTGCAGGCTTACGGCTACCGTATGAACAGTAAATAGCCTTTTAATAGACAAGATCAGAGTGAGTTCTCTGAGCGAATATCTGGGTCGATAAAACCACAAGAGGTGAAACAGCTATGGTTTCGAATGGCAGACAAGAGTCACTCCATCGACTCTAGGAAACAGTACTAATTTTTCTTAAAAACCAAATCCCACACGCCATGGCCTAAGCGAATACCGCGCGCTTCATATTTTGTGTCTGGTCGATAAGCTGGCTTATCGACATAACCATGTTCATGTGTGCTGGTATTTTCTAGATCGGTGTTGGCGGCGAGAACTTCAAGAATATGCTCTGCATAATGCTCCCAATCGGTCGCCACATGAATCGTGCCGCCTGGTGCCAAACGCTGTACTAATGCCGCCACAAACTCCGCTTGAAGTAAGCGACGTTTATGGTGGCGTTTTTTATGCCAAGGGTCAGGAAAAAAGATTTGCACACGGTGCAGTGATCCTTCTGGCACCTGCTGCTCTAACACTTGTACCGCGTCGTCCTGAGACACACGTACATTCTCTAAGCCGCGCTGTTTCACCTGCACCAACAAGCTGCCAACACCCGGTCGGTGCACTTCGACACCAAAGAAATTAAGTTCAGGATGCTGCTCGGCCATGTCTGCCAAAGACAAACCATTGCCAAAGCCGATTTCCAGAACAGTCGGAGCACTACGCGCAAATAAGGTATCGAATGCCAATAGGCTATTACTCAAATCAACACCGTGTGTTGGCCAAAGCTGCTCAATCGCATTACTTTGACCGGTGGTTAATTTGCCTTCGCGCCGTACAAAACTACGAATGTGGCGATGATGCTGCTCGTCAGTCATGGTGAATCAATCGGTATAAGAATCAAGGTTCGGGAGCTTGCCACGTGGCAGCTGATCCTGCAATCACTGCAGCGGCAAATATACACTCAAACTCGCTAGACCGGCCGATTAGCCAGTATTTAGTCGAGCACTAAGGCTTTCAATTGCTGCGCGAATGTCTCAGGTAAGCAATCGAAGCCGCCGTACTCTAGCGAATAACACGGCGTGTTTCGAATCAGCGCCATCATCGCTCGAAAGCCATGCCCATCAAGATTGCGCGCATTAACGTGATTTGCCATTAAGCGCATTCCAGCTTCGGCGCTAGAGAGCTTAGCAAAAGAAAAATCTGCATCACTGCGGTATTTAGGAAACACCAATAAACCGACCTCTAAGCCAGCGCCCGCAACAGTTACGCTGCCCAAACTTTGCACCGGCACGGCATTGGCAAAATCACCGTGTTGCACCAAGTCGAGATGCTCAATTAAGTGTTCCACCGCCGACAAGCCATGCGACTTAATCTGAATCGGGCGGGCAATACCTTGCAGGTGCTGGTCATCATCTATCAAGATTAGTTCGTCGGTAACATACGCAAATTGCTTGGCCGCCAACCACGTCGTAAAGCTGCTCTTACCTGCACCGCTATTAGCCGGAATAATAATAGCTCTCCCTTGATGCGCCACTGCCGCTGCATGCAAGCAATGCGCTGCACGACTGTTATCGGCAATGTGAAACACTATCCGATCGGTCAAATGGTATATAACATCACCAGTCTTTAGCAGACGTTGCGTTGCTCCGTTGGAGTGATCAACCAACTCCCACGCCTGTTGCGTTGCATCGTGCGCCAAGCTAAGTTCAGTACCTTGACTAGCTGCCACTGACTGTACCGGCATGGCCGACAGTGCTAGTTCAATTAACGCCACCGACGCCACATCGTTGGCGCATACGGTAAGCTGAACCCCCGCCATGTCTATTAGCCAACGCTGCATAAGCGAATTAACCTGACACCACTGCTTGAATTACCCCTTGCTCCAACATATCGCTCACAGTCGCAATCACATCTGGCTCAATCTGCGCTGCTTGGTCTGGGTACGCCTCTTGCAAGCTAGTAATAATGGTAGCCAACGAATACTCACCAGTGAGCAGCTGCCAAACCACGGTCGATGGACCGTTTAAATGCAAAGTGGTGGCGGTGTTCGGGTTATAGACGAGCAGTTCGCCATCCATATCCTCCATTAAACAATCCGGCACTTGCCGGTATATTCCGTGCGTATTCATAGGTTGGGTATTGTACGCTAGCCGCCAAGCAAGGCGGAAAAGATTCTTCGGCTAAGCCAATTAGCGACCCGCAACGGATGCCGAACCCACTTCACCATAAACAGCGATCGATCTGGGTCAACACCGTAATACAAATGCAGCCACCAGTCGGACGGACGAAACAACAGCGTTAGCCGTTCTGACATAGGTCGCTTAACATTTAACGCATTACGCAAAGACCCCATAATTTGACCAACTCCTGCGACTATTTTGATCGGCATCGGTGCCAACTCAGCCAGCAGTTGCGGCGGCAATGGAGTCAATAAATGCAAACAGCGCAACGTGTTAATTACGTGCGGGAACTCGCTACGCAGCTGATCAAATCGACCCGCCTCTAGCACCTTGAGCGCTAAACCAATAACGTCCATCACGTTAATCAACTTAAGCGTGGCACTCGGATGTAAGCCTTCTAAGTGACGCGCTACCTGATGCAACATTCGCACATCATCCAGCGCGCTAAAAGTTAAGCCGTCCCACTCGATGGTTTGCATATGCGCCGCATTGCTTGGGTAATAAAGATGGCCAGGCACCTCGCGTGAAATACCATCATGGTGTAACTCGACACTACATATAAACCCATCGATAGTTTTGGTAGCGTTGGGCAGCTGATGCATGTCGCGCATAAAACGGCTGGGCTGCGCGTCGGGCATTGAGTAGCCTATTTCACGTAGCAATTCTCCAGACCGATTTAAATCCGCACGTGGCACTAGCAAGTCCATGTCGCGCATGGGCCGCAAATAAGCATCACCATATAAATGCGGAGCTAGCGCAGCACCTTTGAGTGCAACATACGGAAGATTTTCGCGCTTAAATACCGCATCGATTTCCTGCAAAGCTTTATGGCGTGCTTTAGCCGCGGCGACATGGCGCATTTTCAGCGCTTTGAGCGGCGCATTAAGCGCTTCCGGCACCGGCAAGTGCAGCTCGGTCACATGCTTATTGGAAAATCCAGACAGGCCATGTATTTCAACTTGGTCAATCCACTCCTGCCAATCTTGCACATTCAGCAGTAGGTCACGAACGTGCTCGCGGCCTTCGCTGTCGATATTGAATTGCGCTAGGGCCGCAACGGAAGTTAGAGGAATATGCATAGTGCGAGTCTAAACCACTTAACGCAAACCTCAAACCCGACCGGCAAAAAGCTGGTCGGGCCACAAGCCCATCTACCCTCTCAAATCATAGTAACAATCTAACGGCATCTGGATTGATGTAGTGCCAGACGACAAGTAGAAATCTGCTTGAGCAACTTCAATTCTCTCTAACTCAATATACAAATCATTGGGGCCGTCTGACGACAAACGAGCGCGAATTGATTCATTACATCCGGCAACTACATTGCGGATATCAGTAAACGACTCAGCATTGAGCGTTAAGGTGGCCGACAGTACTGACCCAATTTGTGAGCCTCGGTCGCTGCGATCAATATACGACTCACTAAGACCAATCTCTACTTCATAGGTACCATTGCCATTGCTCGACGCATTCACAATAGTATGCTCTCTAAGTGCCTGAGCTGCCGATATGCCAGCATGTGCATTTGGAATCACCGCATTCAAAAGCCGCTCGCCAAGACTGTTCGACTTGCCTATGCCGAACGGTATACCTTGTCCACCACCGTTGGTAAAGTTGCCCTGCGGAGCGCATGAGCCAGGCTCTAATATGCCAGAGCCAACGGGCAGTTCAACGTCCACCAAGCTACCATCGAGGTTCAGACTTAACATCATAGTAGAGTCATCTACCGACACCATTGTGGCCGACACAGGGTTTGCCCCTTTGTCAGGATCGTCACAGGTTGTACGCACTCGCAACAAGCTTCCAGCGCTCCCATCTACCTGAATAATGCCTTCGCGCAACGTAGTGCGGTCAAAACTCAACATGCCCACGCTGTAACTGTTTTCATCAATTTTGCTAGCTGACAGCGCCAGTGTGCGACTCTGAGGAATACGGCCCGCCTGCGCGGTTGGAATCAACACGTCGAGCAAACTTGTTTTGGCTATTCTGCTGCCTCCGGCGTCAGCGTCGGGATTGTAGAAGCTTTGCGGCAAACCAGTGTCTACACACATTGGGCTTGGCAAACTACCAGAACCAGACGGCACAACTAAACGCTCAGAGC
Organism: Arenicella xantha; assembly: GCF_003315245.1. NCBI lineage: Bacteria > Pseudomonadati > Pseudomonadota > Gammaproteobacteria > Arenicellales > Arenicellaceae > Arenicella > Arenicella xantha. Next base: position 1,051,012 of record NZ_QNRT01000001.1, read on the forward strand.
GGCCAGGAAGAGTTAACTCGACTTGCGCGTCAGTAACGCTTTCAATAGTAATGTTAAGTGCACTCGGACTCAGCATACATGGGTCTTCAACCACCGCTAGATTGCCGCCACTCGCAACGCTCGCAACACCACTGTAGAGAACTTCGCCACGATTGGTAGTGCCTTCTAACGTACGCTCAAATAGCGACACCGTATACGAATCAACGCCGGCAGTAGTTTGCTCAACCATCACCGCATATTCGTATGTGGCCGGCACATTCGCATACGCAGATTCAACTAGAAAGTCTAAAACCGAACCCGCCTTAGCAACCGGCGACACGGCCGCAGCGGCTGAGAAAAACACAAATGGCGCAGCCGCTTCCACTGAAGTTTGCGCATGCGCTGGCAGTAAAACGGCATCAACTACAGGCTTATGCCAAATTGCTGTGGCGGTGCCGACGGCAGCACCGATCAACACAGTACGTTTAGTTTTATCAATAGCTTGAACGTTAGTTTTTGGCGTCTTCACCACGCCCTTTGAAGTATTGTTGCTCATTCCCATCCCAATCCCGGCGAAATTACTTTCGCATAGTGTGTTTAAACGCTCATCGTAAGTGCTAAACAGCTTTATTATAAGTAGACTAAAGTCCAACCAATGTCTAGTAACAGCTGAGCATATTCCCTTTCATCGCTCACCGCAAACGCGGGTATGATACCGTTTCACAAATATCTATATAGCCGAGCTGTTCTCAACACCACTTTCAACGCTGATGACCCGACCGAATATGCAACGCCGCTTGGTTCTAGCATCCGCCATAACCTTAGGCGGGGCGGCCTTATGGGGACTAAATCGCCCGAAGAGCGACCAGCACGGCACGCCGCGCAAGCAGCCCGAAACCACGCTCGCCAGCATGATCGACACACTGGTTCCGCGCGACGAATTCCCCGGTGGCATTGACATAGGACTTGATCAAACCATTGCTCAGCAAATGGCCCAACAACCAAAGCTCAACCAGTTGATCGCTCGACTATTGCCGATTATCGAACGCAGCGCGGTCACGGAATACCACCGCGCCTTTTACCGACTCACTATTGACCAACGCGAAGCGCAGCTAAGCAAGCACTGGTATCAAAGCACTAACCCCATAGTTCGCCGCGACTTTATGCAATTTAGGCGGCATGTTCTGGCGCAGTATTATGAGTCGCCCATTGGCCAGCAAAGCATGGGATATCAACATCCCACGACCTACCCCAACTACCATGTCGAGTAAGCAGACCAGTCCGCAATTTGATGTGCTCATTATTGGCTCCGGCGCGGGCGGCGGCATGGCGGCGCTACGACTCTGTGAGCAAGGCTTTAAAGTCGGGTTGATTGAGCGCGGGCCGCGCTTTAACCACAAAACGGACTTTGTGCTCAACTACCCAGATTGGGAGTCGCGCCGCAACCCACTTGAACACGCACGCCAACAAGAACAAACCATCAACTACGACTACCGTAGCGCTGCCGCAGCTGGCGAGCAAAGCCGTGCACCGTTCCATTATCATCGAGTTCACGGTGTTGGCGGCAGCACGCTGCACTACCAGGGTGAAGCACATCGCTTTGCCGAACATGCCTTTAATATCAAAACCCGCTTCGGCTACGGACTTGATTGGCCGATTGGCTACCGCGACCTAGCCAGCCACTACCAGCAAGCTGAGACCTTACTCGGCGTAGCCGGAGAAGTCGGCAATCCGCATAAGCCCGAGCGCGAAGCATTTCCAACTCCTGCGCATCCTCTGAGTAGCCGCAGCCGTATTTTGGCCAAGTCAGCTCAGACAGTGGGCTTTACTGTGCTCCCCAATACACTCGCTTTACCAAGCCAAAGCATTGACGGAAGACTACCCTGCCAACATAGCGGCGGCTGTAACTTCGGCTGCGTATTCGGCGCCAAATCAAGCATCGACCAAGCCATTATTCCGCGCGCCGAAGCAAGCGGCAACCTCACACTAATCACCAACACCCGAGTAACCAGCCTAACCCTTGATCAATCTGGCGCGATTACCGGCATAAACTGCCTCAACGACAAAACGCCCAGTCGGCTTTACGCCAAGCGATACGTACTAGCCGGTGGCGCGGTAGAAACACCACGCTTAATGCTCGCGAGCACCAACCAAGCCGCAGCAAACGGTTTCGCCAACCAACACGACCAAGTCGGTCGATACTTTATGGAAACCGTGGTCGCCAGCGTGCAAATGCAATTGTCGAGCGACACAGAGCTGTATCGCGGGCCTCCGCTAGATTCCAGAGTGTGGGACTTCTATAAACCCAAAGACGCGTCAATAAGCGGCTTTGTGCTCGGCTCAGCGGGCTATCTGTACCCGGCGATTGGGCCGGTTAACCACGCCTTGCAAACGCCGGGCATCGGCCGTGCGCACAAACGCCAAGTACGCCAGACATTCGGGCAAAAAATTATCTTATTCGGCGTTACCGAGCAGGAACCTATCGCCGACAACCGAGTGTTTTTGAGCCAGCAAAATGATCAGGCAGGCATACCCAAGGTGAATATCCAAAGCCGCTACACACAACGCGACAAAGCTACCATTAGCGCGATGCGCGACAAGTTACTGGCCTGGGGTCGTGCCACGCCGAATGCAAAGGTCCAAAGCATCTCCGACAGCAACGTTCGATCATCAGCAACTCATGTTGGTGGCTCGTGTCGTATGGGGCATAACCCAGAAACATCAGTGGTGGATGCCTTCGGCAAAGTGCATGGTCAGTCTAATTGCTATGTCGCCGATGCCAGCGTGCTGCCAACCCAAGGTTGCGGCGACTCACCATCATTAACCATTCAAGCCCTAGCGCTGCGCACCGCCGACCGCATCGTCGCAGACCTAAAAAGAGAGACATAAGCAGTGAATCACATCACCGACACCTTAGTCGATTGGCACGCATCGCACGGCCGCCACGACCTACCGTGGCAGAATACCCGCGACGCGTATCGTATTTGGCTGTCTGAAATCATGCTGCAGCAAACTCAGGTAACTACGGTTATTCCTTACTATGAGCGCTTCCTGCAGCGCTTCCCTAACGTAACGGCACTTGCCGAGGCGGCAACCGACGAGGTATTGCACCTTTGGACCGGCCTGGGTTACTACGCGCGCGCGCGCAATCTGCACAAAACCGCACAAATCGTTACGCAACAATACAACGGCAAATTCCCCACCGACATCGACGACGTAATCGCCCTACCCGGCATTGGTAAGTCCACCGCCGGCGCGATTCTGGCCTTCTCAGAGCATCAACCGCATGCCATCTTAGACGGCAACGTTAAACGCGTACTCGCACGTTTTTACGCAGTGGAAGGCTGGTATGGCAACAAAGCGGTAGAGAAACAGCTGTGGCAACTGGCGCAAGCGAACACACCGAGCAGCAACGTACATATCTACACTCAGGCCATTATGGACTTTGGCGCAACCCTGTGTTCGCGAAGCAAGCCAAATTGTGCGGCTTGCCCATTACAAACTAACTGTAAGGCATTTGCCCAATCGCGCGTTACGGAATTGCCGCACGGCAAGCCTAAAACAACTAAACCAACCAAACAAACGGTCATGTTGCTAATCAAAAACAGCGACGACGAATTCTTGCTACAGCAAAACCCGCCGTCGGGCATTTGGGGCGGACTATGGTGCCCACCTCAGGTGAACGAAGCACAAACCGAGCACCACATTGGTAATGTTACCGCCACGCCACTCGAAACGCTGCCAATGCTCAAACACACCTTCAGCCACTACACGCTCGAGATCACGCCGGTGCTGTGTCGCGCTGAACATCGTGCCAACATCGTCGCCGAAAACACTCACATATGGTATAAACCAGAGTCAAATCAGGCGCTCGGCCTAGCCGCGCCCGTGAAAAAATTGTTACACACCTACTAACCGTTAGGTAATCAATAGGAGCCGTAAAGTGTCACGCACCGTATTCTGTCAAAAACTCCAAATCGAAGCCCCCGGCCTCGCCTTCCAAACCTGGCCCGGTGAACTCGGCAAACGCGTTTTTGAAAACATCTCAGCGCAAGCATGGGAACAATGGGTCGCGCACCAGACCATGTTGATCAACGAGTATCGCCTCAACCCAATGGACCCAAAAGCTAAAGAAATGATCGTTAGCGAAATGGAAAAATTCCTATTTGGCGGCGGCAGCGAAAAGCCCGCAGACTACGTTCCACCGCCAAACCCGAACGATCCAATCAGCGAAGAGTTCTAAAGCTGACGAAAAAGGGCAAAAAATACTTGACTCAAACAGCGCATTCCTTTGTAATGCGCTGCTCCGAAAGGAAGCCCACCTTAGTCTGACTAACAAGCTCAGACAGAAAAATGGCCAGGTAGCTCAGTCGGTAGAGCAGGGGACTGAAAATCCCCGTGTCGGCAGTTCGATTCTGTCCCTGGCCACCATTTTTCATATATATATCAATAAGTTAGCGGAGCGCCATTTCGTTGATTTCCCTTACCTTATCCCAACGGGTACAATTTGGGTACACTGCTCAGATTCGGTACTCAAAAATGGCCACAATAACTAAGACAGATTCAGGAAAATGGAAGGCAATTATCCGTCGTTCTGGCTGGCCAAAAGTATCCAAAACATTCCGCATCAAACGCGACGCTGAAGACTGGGCGCGCACCACCGAAGACGAAATCATTCGCGGTATTTACATACCCAGAAATCACTCCGAAAAACTCACCATCGCCCAGGCATTGCTTAGATACTCAGAAGAAGTTACGCCAACGAAAAAGCCCTCAACTCAAAAACGAGAATACGGCCGCGCAGAGCAACTTCGCTCGCAACTAGGACGGTATAGCTTAGCGGCGCTCAACACTGAGATCATCGCCAAGTACAGAGACAAACGAATAGACGAAGGAAAAAGTGCAAGCACAGTTCGCTTAGAGCTCGCTCTCCTAAGCCACCTTTATTCAATTGCGATCAAAGAATGGGGCTTAGGCCTTGTTTCTAACCCTGTAATGAATGTGCGGAAACCTAGCCCTGGAGCTGGGCGTGATAGAAGGCTAGTTGACGATGAAGAAGAACGACTACTAAGAGCATGTAATCAGCACAGTAATCCTTTCTTGGGCTGGATAGTTCGTGTAGCGCTGTATACTGCTATGCGACAAGGAGAAATATTATCTCTTGAAAAATCACGAGTAAACATTAAACGAGGAGTTCTGACCATTCACAATACAAAGAACAATGATTCGCGGACGATACCCCTCTCAGACAAAGCAAAAGCTGTCTTTCTGGAAGTACTACAGCACCCGATTCGCCCCCTTGATACAAATTTACTATTTTATGGAGAGCCAGGTAAAGATGGTAAACGTAGACCTTATACTCTAAACAGAGTTTGGAGTTCCGCTCTCGAAAGAGCGGAAATTAACGATCTTCGATTTCACGACCTTAGACATGAAGCCACAAGCCGCTTCGTCGAAGCAGGGTTAACTGATCAGGAAGTTGCATCGATTACAGGTCACAAATCAATGCAAATGCTAAAGAGATATACTCACCTGAGAAGCGAAGATCTAGTGTGTAAAATAGCGAAGGTATAGTGGATATGGGGAAACACAATCTAATGCCCTTACTTAGCTCTGCAGACCAATACTCTGGCGCGCTTGAACAAGTAGACTTAATACGCTTAAGAGCAAACACTGTTATTGATTCTGATAAAAGAAGTCAACTAGGGCAGTTTTTCACTCCAAGCGGTATCAGCCTTTTCATGGCTTCACTATTTAGCTCGATTAAGGGTGATGTAAAGCTATTAGACCCTGGCTGCGGTCCCTGCTCCCTATCAGCTGCCTTTGTCGATGAATCAATAAAGCGTGGAGAACTCAAATCGATAGAAATAAACGCATTTGATATCGAAGAAGCCTTAACCCCCTTCATTCGAGAAAGTCTAGATATATGCGAAGAATTATTGTCCCTCTCTAATATTGATTCTACGTCTAAATATCATAAAAAGGACTTCATATTAGACCGCGCAAAATCGGGTATTGGGAAAAATTCCAAAAAATATACGCACAGCATACTGAACCCCCCTTATAAAAAAATTAGAGTCGATAGTGATCACAGAAGGGCGCTCATGACTGCCGGAATAGAAGCAGTAAACCTGTATTCAGGGTTTCTTTCGCTTACTATTAAACAGTTAGCGCAATCCGGAGAGTTAGTTGCGATTGTGCCTAGATCATTCTGTAATGGCCCATACTATGAAGACTTAAGAAACCAAATTTTGAATGAGACTTCTATAGAACATATCCACCTGTTCGATAGCAGAACTAACGCATTTTCGAATGACAAAGTATTACAAGAAAATGTAATCATTCACCTCGTAAAAGGAAAAGACCAGGGTCAAGTCACCATCACTTCAAGCCCTAATGCTGATTTTTTCTTAGATAGCGAGACCAACTCCGTTAGTGCTGAAGACTTAACTAAACGCACGGTTAATTTTGAGTCTGTTGTTTTCCCGAATGATCAGCAAAAATTCTTTCATATTGCAGCTAACACTAGAGACCAAAATTTAGTAGACCGACTAAGTATCTTTACGAGCACATTAGATGACCTAGGCATTCAGGTATCAACAGGTCCCGTTGTAGACTTTCGAGCTAGGGAGGAGTTGCGTGATAATCTTGTAGAACAATCGGTTCCTTTGCTTTATCCAGCCCATTTGAAGTACAAAGTAACCTGGCCTATAGAAAAAAAATCCAACGCTATAAATGTATCGAAAAAAACTCTTCCTACATTGTGGAAGAATAAAGGACACTTCATAGTAGTCCGAAGACTTAGCTCGAAAGAAGAACATCGAAGAATAGTAGCAACTTATTACAACGGCTCTTTACCAGGCGAACTTATTGGATTTGACAATAAGTTAAATGTCTTTCATATAGACAAAGTTGGTATGAACAAGCATCTAGCGTTAGGACTATATTGCTTTTTGAACTGCAAACTTCTAGATGATTACTACCGCCTTTTTGGAGGTCATACACAAGTAAATGCATCTGACCTTAGAAACTTTCACTTCCCCAACAAAGAACTTTTACTAAAAATTGGAAGACGGCGAAACATTGAAAACCGTACGTTGGAAGAAATTGACAAAATTATAGACGAGGAAATAAGCCAAATGACTGGAGAAAGTTCTAGCCCCTTACCCGCTCAAAAAAAAGTTGAGGGAGCCTTAAAGGTATTAGATATGTTAGGTATGCCACGCGCACAGCAAAATGAGAGATCGGCATTGACGTTGTTAGCTTTGCTAAACCTCAGCCCAGAGGGAAGTTGGAAACAGCTACAGAATCCTTTGATAGGTGTAACTCCAATTATGGATTGGTGCAGAAACGTATACGGAAAAAACTATGCCCCAAATAGTAGAGAAACGTTTAGAAGATTCACTCTACATCAGTTCGTGGAAGGTGGAATTGCTCTCTATAACCCTGACCAGCCAGATCGGCCAGTAAATAGCCCTAAAGCATGCTATCAGATCTCGCCAGACCTGATAAAGGTATTGCAAAAGTACAATACTGAAAAGTGGGAAGGAGCATTAGAATCCTGGCTTAGTAAAAGAGGAACTCTTACAAAAAAATATGCAATGGAAAGAAAAATGGAAATGATTCCATTAACTCTCGACGACGGTACGAAAATTAAACTTAGCCCTGGAGCACATAGCCAACTGATAAGAGATATTGTAGAAGAATTTGGCCCTCGATTTGCTCCGGGCTCCGAAGTCATTTATATAGGCGATACAGAAACTAAAGAGGGTTTTTTCAGAAAAGAACGACTAATGGAATTGGGAGTCAAAGTTAATCGAAAAGGTAAATTACCTGATGTTGTTCTCTACTGGCCAGAGCGCGATTGGATTCTACTTGTTGAATCAGTAACTAGCCATGGACCGGTAGATGGAATAAGACACGGGCAGCTTTCTGAGCTATTTAAAGACGCCAATCCAGGCTTAGTTTATGTCACAGCTTTTCCTGACAGAAAGATAATGGCCAAATACGTATCAGAAGTCAGCTGGGAGACCGAAGTTTGGGTCGCGGACGCGCCTACACATCTTATTCATTTCAATGGGGTCAGGTTTCTTGGGCCATACGACTAACAATTGAGTCAATCAACTTACCGTAAAAAAAACATCTCCAACCTTTTCGAGAAGTTCATCAGATAACAAATCAATTGCCTCATTTGGTAGGTAGAATTGAGCTGGTTTCCCACTACGTTTCCAGTTGCCTACCATAGGGATGTTACCGTTATAGTGCTCGATTAGGCCCAATGTAACTGCGATCAATGGTGATAAATTTTTATGCGGACTATCTCCTATAAAGGTTGAATCACTACAAATTTTCTTAAGCTTTGAGATATTCGTTTTTGATTTCTGAAAAACCTCTCTTATGTTTCTGGCCACCCTTATTTTGTCTTCGGGTAGCTGCTCTTCAGGCCAATACTCTCCAATAAGATTGACTATTGAAGTTAGATCACGGTACTCATAGTTCTCCATAGCGAGAAGACTACTTTCTGATAGCGACTTAGCTTCTAAAATTGACAACTCTGAGTGCTCAAGCATTGCCTTTACTTGATGGGCTATTCTGCTTGCACTCCAGCTCGCCTCATTCGATTTATAGATTAGATCGTGAGTAGCAATCGACCAGGCATGCTGTAAGTACGTTTTTATCTGCAGTTCGAACAAAACGCCGTTGTAATCCTTTGGTCTCAATCCTTCTGCCTCAGGGATATTCACATACAATCGCAGATCGTCGAATGAAAAATCAAAAGGGTTTTTGTGAGTCGATTGGGGCTCTCTAGGTCTGCGATAAACAACCTCAAATTCTCTTTCTATTAAATTAACCGCCCTTTGCAAAGACGATAAATTCTCTACAACTATACTTGCAGCAAAAAAATCTTCTAGCGTTGACGGCTCTACATATCTACCAGTTTCAATTTTCAGGTTAAAGCTCTCCAGCTCTTTGATTCTCGACTCATAATGCCACCTGTCTTCCTTTAGGTTGGTAATTTTTTGATCAACCGCTTTCTTCAATTTTTGGTAAAGAGGGCGTCGATCATCATATATTTTACGAACAGAGCCAACTACCTTCATCCTAACAATGCTGCCTCGAGCGCATTAAGACGGGCCATTCTCTGAGGGAGGTCTGTATTTGCCCCTACACTATTCATTGCATACTTCATATGCGCTTCAACGTTATCATCTGCTTCGGGGTGGTCATCACGATTAATCGTAGAGTACTCACTCATAAACTCATGGTATTTTAGTGATACGGTGCCAACCTCAATGTCACTAATATTTTTAGCGACAAAGCACCAGAGTGTATAGAAGTGCATATAATTTCTTGCATGGTCGTGCACACAATTATTTACGCTGTTCATCTCAACAACAAAATCTCGAATCTCGATAAATCGCTCGTCAAACTCTGGTACGACAAAATTTGCTAACTCACTGTCTTGTTCGTCAGCAGCATCATATTCAGCATAATACCTGTCTATTTCATCCTGACTGAAGCCACGAGGAGCGCCGTCAATAATTATCATCATAAGCTCAGATAAAAATTGAATATCTTTCATGCGTCTAGCTCGAGCTCTCGTAGATAAGCCGATACCAAACCAACATTCAAGCTCGGATTGGTCCTCTGCAAACCGAATAAACCAGCCATCGTATTTTGCATGACGCAATTCTTGTCTATCCAATTTTTTGGAATTTCGATTGAGTCTGTCGAAGACCTCATCAACGACTGACTGTTCAACAACGTCTAGCATATCCACGGTAATGACATAATCCCAAAACTCCCCTCTCTGCTCTCGCTCGAGGTCTTTAAATTTTTTCCCAGCAAGTTCTAAATTTGGATGGTCTCTAGGAAACGTCAACGAATTCTTAGAGAAACTAAGTATTGTTTCTAGCCTTTGTTTACCATCAACAACATGAAAAGTAACCTTCCCTTGGTCATCAGTTTCTTTGTGCAAGAATATAGCTGGACAAGGGTAACCTTTGAAAACTGTATCAAGAAAAAACAACTTATCTTTGCGTGACCATACGCTTCGTCTTTGATAAGGAGGGTTCAAATTAAGTTGATCTCTTTCATTTAGGTCTAGAAACCAAGAGACATCCTGCGTTGTTGGTCTTCTTCTCATTAATTAATTCCTTATTTAATTGTGAACCAAAACGGTTCATATATTTAATTTTTCTAAATAGATGTATCTATTAGATAATAGCTGCTCTAAACGGCTTAAACCATGAGCTATTTTCTTTCAGACCAAGCTCTGCTTCCAGAGATATACTATCTTCTGGACTACCCTCATGAGATACGACCACGATGTTTTTGTACCCTGAAACAAGAGATTTAGGATATTTCAGGAAAGATTCAAGCTTAGGATACCTCCCATTATATCTATAAAAAATTCCTGCCTGACTATAAGCAGCCCATCTTTCTAACTCGGCGTAAAGCCAGGTCAGTATTAAATTACTAGTTCTATGATTATATAAAGCACTTGGCGCATGTTCGCTATCGAGATACTGCAATACAATATCGACTAATTCAATTACATAGGAATACTGATGGTAATAGTCGCGTTCTATCGCAAACCTCAAAACAGCTATACAGCCACTAAAAAAACTAAGCTGAGTTGGGATAATTCCAATATCTAAGTTCTGCTTTGGAGATACCTTGTTCGATTCAAGAATCTTTGCAATACCACCAATAACAGCTTGTAAACTAACATCATCACACTGCCTAAGGTATCCATGAGGTAGTAATTGATTTAACCAGAAAAGCTCATGAGAGATGCCTAACGAATCGCTCTCGACAAGCTTATGTATTTCACCAAGGTTTGACCACATGCAATCAAATATTCTCGATTGCTTTGGGCCAGAAAAAAATGCCTCATGCGAGCCCGAAACAACAGACTCAGCTATTTTCAAAGTAGTTTGATTTGGGAAAGATGCTTTTTTCAAATTCGCATAGTCCGCCCATTTTGTTCCCCCTCTTTCAGCAGTGTCATCAATAATCGCCCCAAGTTGATTAATTGACTTCGCGCCAGTCCCTTCCATTAGGAACTCAAGCCACACCTGAGTCCGAATTTGATACTCAAGTATTTGCTGTGGCGTTCGCTTTTTCGGTCCAGGCATATTCTGTTTACGGATAGATAGGTTAACTCTACGTGTAGAGATGATTCAGTTACCTTTTTATATTGCGTTAACAACGTAAAGTAAAGGTAAACAATATGAACACTACGCTAGATTACTTACAAAATACATATGGCCCGTTATTGAAAATGGGCTCTGTTGCAGAAGTACTCGGACGAAGCCAGGAAGGCCTACGAGTTTCACTTTGTAAAGACGATGCAGTATCTAGGCATTTGAACTCAGGAAAAGTTCGAATAGGACGAAGAGTTTATTTCAAGGCTATGTGCATTGCCGAGCTCGTGGATAACGGCACTCCTGAATAGTTGATCCTTTTCGATGGGACAAAATAAAATAACACGCCACAAGAAGAAACTGATAGAAGGCGCAGGCATCATACAGATGTACAGCGCGTATCAGGCTGGCACTATTGGCTATATGCCAACAATACTAATTAGAGCCACAATGCCTCACAGTAAAACCTCAGAACGGATATTCGAGCGTATTGATGGCAGGTTAAAGGTCACCTATGCAGACGTTAATAACGTTGGCCTCCCGTTTGGCGGCCTACCTCGTTTAATTATGGCTTGGATTGCTACTGAAGTTAAACTAACGAAGTCCAAACGCATCGACATCAATGGCTCTCTAGCGGGTTTTCTTCGAGAGCTAAGCATGACTTCAACTGGTGGCGATAAAGGCAGCATACGACGTGTTAAACGACAATTAGTAAGCTTGTTCTCATGCTCGATTGGTCACCAAACCATAGAAAATGGTTGTGAAAAGATCGAAACTCTAGCACTAGCGAGTAAACAGCAATATTGGTGGACTCCTGTAGCTTCAGAAACCGTGCTACTAAACCGTTCTTATATTGAACTTTCTCAGGAGTTCTACGATCAGATCATCGACAGTTCTGCCCCCGTTGACATGAGGGCTCTAAGCCTTCTTAAAAACTCCCCTATGGCGATGGATATGTACATATGGCTTACGTACAAAATGAGCATTATCGTCGAACCTGTGACTATTTCCTGGTCAAGCCTCAAGGAGCAAATCGGAACGGGGTATGCGTCGGATAAAAAAGGCTTAAACCGTTTCCAAGAAGCATTTAAGAAACACCTGATAGCTGTGCAAGTGATCTACCCCAGTGTAAACGTAGAGTTCTTGTACGGGCGCGTCCGATTACACCCAAGCCCAACACATGTTTCAAAGCAATGGATTTAGTTGTGGATAAACCTGTGGAGCCAAGAGTTTATCCACGCATAAACAGAGGTTCTTTTTTAGGCGAGCTTACGCATAAACGAGGGTTTTGTTACGCATATTCACAGGTACTAATACGCATATTTAGGGGTACAACCTATATGGGTATCAATATAAATAATACCTATAGTTAGCCACTCGAAAATTGTGAATAACTTTTCGTCTTAACAAATAAATTGAGTTAATAACTACTATGAACAAAGTTGCTTTCATTTCCCAAAGCGGAAACGTCATGAAATCTAGCTTAGCTTGTGCAATGGCTGTGGAGTGCTCCAGTAACGGGCTCGACGTTGCGATAGCTGATTTAGATAAGGAACACAGAACCGTGGCTCAATGGCTCACTACACGCATAGAAAACGAAATTGAACCGACCTTCCCTGTTCACTCAGTTGATAGCGCAACTGACGCACTCAACTGCTTCAACAACGAAAGCCTAGCGATCATAGATGCACCTAGCAGAGCAACTTCTGCAACCGCTTTGATAGCTCAAAATGTTGACTTGGTAGTTCTACCAACACCACCTAGCAAAAAAGATATAGACCTCTCACTAAGCACGCTTTACCAACTAGTAAATGATGGCGTTCCGATGAACAGACTAGTATTGGTCTTTACGAGAGTTGGTTCAGCTGCTGAACTGAACCAAGCTATCGAATATGTAAGGATGGCCGACTTTGGCGACTCTTCACTACAAGTTCTCTCGAGCGCAATTTGGGAGCGCGTCGGCTATCGCGGAGCAATCAATGATTCTTACTCAATTACTGAAACATCATTTCAAACACTCAATGACAGCGCCAAAGGCGTCGTTCATCAGCTGTTATCGAAGCTTCTGAGGTAATTGAGCGTGAAAACAGAAAAGCAGAAAAACGTTTTTGCAGAATTACAGAAAAACAGAAAAACGCGTGGGAAGGGTTTAGCATCACCACCAAAACTGTCGAGCGAGGTAGCAAACACAAGCTTACCTGAACAGTCAGAGGCAGTCTCGCTTAAAACTAAAACGCCTCGACGCACATACCGAGTAAGTACGTTTATTAGTGAAGATGCTGGCGATACTCTAGACAAACTCATTCTCAGAATCAAAAAAGTAGAGGGAAAGAAGCCAAAAATTTCTCGCGTGCTCGAAATGGCACTCTCTTCTCTAGAATCAAATATTCAAAATTAACCCGAGCTAACACTATGAATCAAAATAAACGAAAGGCAGAAATCGAACTACAACTTAAAAAGATAAATGATCGCGAAAAGCAACTTAAAGCTCAAATGCGCGCAATAGACGCCAGAGAAAAAGAAGCTGCGAGAAAGAAAGAAACTAGGGCAAAAATAATACTAGGAGGGTTTTTAGTGAATCAATATAGACGTGGTGATAGTGAGATTGGAGACTTATTTAACAAAGCTATTCAACACGCCAATGAAAGAGACAGACAGGCATTAAGTACATACGTCGAATCAATTTCAACAAAATAGTGCAATCGAGAAAAGCTGAACTGAGGTAAAAAGTGAAGGTGCAAGGCTCAAATTTATACATTCTGATCTTCCCTGATAGAGGAGTATTGAAAATAGGGAAAGCTGATAATGTGCTCAATAGAATCAAAAGCCTGAGATGGATTGGTGAAGTAGACTACGAATCTTCTTATTCGCTCTCCACGGATGATGCCAATGTTTATAGAATAGAGGTGGGATTTAGAAAATTTCTACACGATTATCGCGTTGATATTGGAGATGGCGATGGGAAGACTGAGATATACGACATTTCATGTATCGATAAAGTCCTGGCTCACCTAGCGATTGACTTTAACTCAAAGGAAATTAGGAAAGGGATTAGCCGCTCAAGTCTAGCGAAGGACAGCGCTAAGTTAGTTGCTAAAAATCGAGTTTCAAATGATACCAGGGCTCGATTTTCCAAGTTTTATTCAGAACGAGCAGCCAAGCAAATAGCTCAAACTAGAGCGTTAGTTAACTTATTTGTGGATCACCATAAAAAGCTAAGTTATGAAGTAATAGACGATGAAAGCGAAAACAAAACGATTCGATTTGATGCGCGGCATTGGCCATTAATTGCTAGACGAATAAAATCGACTATGAAACCTCTCTACCCTGAACAGGTGAGCAGTATCGTACAGATAATGATGTTCGACGAGAATTCACTCAATTTTATCTCGGAGCTCATTAACAACGGCGAAGTTGCTGAATTGAAAATACGCCTTCCAAAACGCAGAACCAGCGAAGTCTACGGTGATGAATATACAATGCTGATTCAGAAGCTGAATGAATGCTGGAATCCTATTCAGGAATTACCCAGAATTTCCCCATGTCTGGAACGAAGTCTTGATAGGCCTGAGCTATTATCTATCGCGCCATCAACAAGCATGGACCTAGCTATAACTAATGCCAACACCTAAGAACTCAGGATTGATAGCCTTAACTAAGTTAGCTCAGTTACTAGAAGAGTATCCTAAAGATTTGAATAGCTGTACGGCAACTATAGAGAGCAGCTCTCAAACACTTATAGAACGCCAAAACGCCGTAAAGTTTGTGGAAGCATCAAATGCTCTTGAAGGCTATGCGCCTATCACACCCGAGGATGAGTTAACGTACGAGCTTAGAGAGATGTGGATCAACGGCCAGATTGACACAGAAGAGCGTATACGCCTGCTTAAGAAGGCACTGTCAAAAAACTAAGTTACACGAACATCTTTGTAAAATCCGCACTTACACCTGAAAATGCATCAATCAGAGTTCGAAAATATCTATTAATGGTTGTAAGATGATCGAATGAGTAACTTTTCCTTCAAGACAAGCAAACTCTTATTCTGTTCAAAAATTTTTAGCCAAAGTGTTTTAGAGGAAGGGTATGGAATCTAGGAAATCAATAGGACACGTATATTATGGAAGAGCCTAAAAGTAGAAAAGCTCAGCTATGGCGAGAACGCTTAAAAGGCGCACAAAGGAATTCACCAAGTTTACCTTTTTATAAGCGTGCATTATTTCAAACTGTAGCTGCTCTTGTTCCAGTAATAATTGGATTGACTGTTATATGGGATAAATTGGCGCCTACTGACGAGCCCTCTGGACATTATATTGAAATCTTGATCGAGGCTTCCGAAAATATGCTCATGATCGAGAGAGACCAAAAGACAAAATGGGACTCAGTTTTACTCGCGGTAGAAGAACACTTTGCGCAGGATTTACATAGTTCTGACCATATTGCTCTTAGAACATTTGGAGGAAGCTGTTCTGGAGAAGATAGCACCAAAAAACTATTAGATTTTTCAACGGATGCCCGGCAAAAAGCGATTTCCAAATTAGGGAAAGTGTCTCCGAAGGGCAAACCAACTTTTGAAGTTGGTATCATAAGCGCAACCAGTGACTTTAAAGATCTAGAGCAAGCCCCCAATGTTTATCGTCGAATAATTGCAATAGTAGGCTCATCTTCATTCTGTAGTTCAAACAGGATTTCAGAAATAGCTGCTAATAGGCTCGGTGACAAATATAACTTTGACATTGTTGTAATCGGTTTCGGCCTTAGTGGAGATCAAATAAAGCCGTTGAAGGAGTTTTCCGAGTCTGAATTCGTATCAAATGTCTTATTTGTTGATTCACAGGAAAGTTTGCTTAAAGCCATGGACTGGGCGACTGATATAGGCTCCTCTCAATCTGCATCAAATTTTGTTGATTTTGAGATAAAAGAATATGCTCAAAGAGATGGGGGCATTCTACCAACCACACCTAAAAGCCAAGAAACTCCCCAAAATGACAAGCCTGAAAAGGAGCAACCAGATGTTCAAAAGAGTCTTTGCATCCATGACGACACTGAATTTGATACATCGACTCCTTCAGGGGTAGAAACGCAGACTCCATATGCGCTAAACCTAGAGCAGTACTCGAAGAGAATGTGTGGGGTTAACTCTAATAACTCTAACTGTAAATTATTTTCCGTTGTTGAAGACTCTAATTTATACGGAATTCATGCCTTTAAAGATTCAATTAGATTTAACCATAATAATATGACTCAGTATGGAGAAGATATCCAGATAGGACTGCTCGCTCATGAAGTAGCACATTTTGTATATCCCCAAAATATATTAACACTGCCGTTTAACCTATACCCAAACGAAGTATCCACATTGAATGGTGTTCCAATTACTAGTGAAATTGCGAGCTATATTTACACTCAGCCAGGTCAATTCCAGTACTGGCAAAGTTATGAAAGTAGGTATCATGAGACAATGGAATATATATTTACAGGATGCAATTTAGGTAGAATAGCTTTCTCAAAGGATCAATTTGAAACTGCAAGAGACCATCTAGTGAACTACGAACCTTTATTAGAAAAGGCTAAAGCCGTCAGAGAACAGTCTTTAAATCTCGGTTTTAGCTGGTGTAGCGTACCGAACTAGTAATTATGCATAAAATGCAGATAAAAAGGCTTAATCAAAAAAATATCTGCTTCCAAAGAAAATAAGCCGTTGAGCGTTAGGTCAAGTCTAGACTTCCTTATTGAACGTTTAAGACAATCTAGGTTTTCACGGATAGGTTAATTCATTAACAAGCTTAAAACTATAGTTAGATAATTGGTATCTGGCTTTTCCGAAGGCTCAATCAGCGACTCGAATGCTAAATTAAACCAAGTGTACGCGATTAGTTCATAACCGTATTTATTGGGATGTAGACCATCTTTACTTAGTAGATTAAAACCGCCTCTCAGCCATTTAGCGTTATGATCAACTAACAACGCGCCCTTATTTTTTGCAGCATGAAAAATCGATCTATTGTAAGGTCGAACAGGCCATATATTAGTTCTCTTTTTTGGTGTAATTGTTCCAATGATAGGTGTGACGTTTTCACGCCTAGCTGCGTCAATGATCAGCTCGACATTGGACTGCGTTTCCCTAGCTGAAATACCAACACCAGAGTCGTTAGTTCCATACATTGCCGCTAAATAGTAATAATCTGCGGGCTCAAGTTTCTTAGCTGCGATGAGCGTGTCTTTAAGTCTATGGACTGCATCACGAGTGGTCGTGCCGCTCCATCCAAAATTAAGTACGACAGCATCCCTGCCGCTTTCTTTTAATAAAGTTTGTAGATGCTCCTGGACTGGGCCGATACGTTTACCGCCGATGTTGCCAGAAGTGTAAGGTGATCCTGCGGTGATACTATCGCCAAAGAGTATGATTACGTTTTTGGTTTTGCAAAACGATACCCCAGAAAACAGCAGGCAAAAGATTAACAACGACAGCTTACTGCGAGCTGTAACGCCTACATTGGTTTCGATCATTTAATCGTTTTCTAGACCGTGGTCTTTTGGGTCAGCTTTAGTACCGTCAGGAAGGTGACCAACTACAACGCCGTTTTCAGAACCCCAGCTAATAACGCCAGCCGCGCGAGCCGCTTCAGCATCTACTGTGGCGGCTTTAGTTACTTCTCCTGCTTCGATACGCTCTACAATGTCGTCCATCATCGTCGCTAGTTTTTCATTTGTCTCATCATCTTTTTTAACTGTTTGATCGTTTCTCATAATTGACTCCTAAATTAAGTTTACTGCGAGCTGCAACGCCTACTTTGAGCTCTACTCATCGACAAGTTTAAGTAGTGCAGTTGAGCAGGGGTATATCACCAAGGTTGCACAAAGGCCGTTAACAAATGGTAGAGCAATTACTGTAAAGGGAACGGTAATCAATGTTGCGATAGCTGCTGCTAGGAAATGCCATAGTTTCATTTTTAAATTCCTCAAGGGTCAATAAATTGATCGTTAGTCACAAATAAGTATTGGTGGTTTCGAGTCACGCGATTTGCAGTTGCATAAACCGCCAGCGGCTTGTATTGGGGGGTTATCAATGAAAATCAATGTACTCTTCACCTCTACTGTTGTTCGATAAAATACTTTGTCGATCTCTATGAAGTAGACGCCAGGCTCTTTTTGACAGACTGATAAGCGCGTAACTTCAGCATCATGCGAGAGTGCTTGTTGAGTTAGCAGAAAGGTAACGATTAATGCGGATCTAATAATTTTCATACTCATTACCTATTTGGGTCTACACCAGACTACAAGCTGCGTTTTGCCGTTTTTATGGTCTTCTTTCTCAGCAAGTACCTCGGCAAATTTTGAATACGGGCAGATTTCACTCATTGCTATCTGGCGGTTTAGACGCCGCTTTTTAACGTCGGTGTTAAAGATGCGCACCAAGTATTGTTCGTCCTCGCCTTTTATTGGCTCAATACTGTATTTCTTGCCTGCAAATCGCTGAGTAAGTTCGTCAACTGTCTTTGTTAGCTGTTTGTTTGGCATACAGCCAGTTAAGGCAAAGGCCGTCAGTGAAAGTAAAAATAATTTTTTCATGTTTAATACCACGTTAATCAAATAATTTTGACGCCGCTTGCTTTCGGCGCTCGAGTTCATTGTTTTGTTTTTTACGGGGTTGCTGGGTAGGTTTCGCTCTTGTTTTCTTTGACACTCGCTTTGTTGCTTGTACTGGTTTTTCTACCTTCCTTGGTGTGACAACTTTGCTACTGCTTTTCTGGGAAAGTTCATATTCGCGTTGTCTTTCAAGAACGACTCTCTCTCGTTCAGCTTCGCGCTGTCTAGCCGCTCTGATCGCTTCTGCACGAGTTGTTAAGGTTATTTCAAGCTCTTTCAGTTGCTTCCAGTTTTGAAGTAATGAAGCCTGGGCGTCTTGCCACTCTTTGAGTATCGAGTTTTGTAGTTCGATAGTTCGTTTAGGCATGACCTTGCCAGTGAATACATCAAGAAGGTCTACGGCCTCCTCTTCCGTCGTCGAGTATTCATCACTCCATTGCTCTACAAGCTCCAGTGTTTTTACGCCACGAGCAACTAAGTCTTTATCCGTAAAATCTTCTGGAAGCTCACTGAGGTCTCCGTATAGAGATAAATCACGACTTTCTATGATTGAGGCGGACAGCTCTCTAAAGCGAGCCTCAGCGGCAAACCGTTTGGCAATAAATTTCTCGTTAGGCCTGTTTTCAGATAAAGAATCAACTGAACTTCGGACTAAGGAAATAGCGCTTTGTAATTCCCTCGGCAAATTATTGCTAATAACAAATTGATCCAGGCGGTTCGCCATACTGTTAATCTGGTTGGCGCGTTTGTCAAATGCACTAGATAAGCGATTTATGTTTAGATTGACCTTGGTTAGGTTCGCGGCTGGTTTGTAATAACCGAAAAAACTCACCATCGAAACAATAAAGACAATGATTACGCCAATAGGAATAAGGTCGGCCTTTTGCCAGTTTTGCTTCGTCGTATTACTGATGCTGCTAGAACCAACAAGATCAGGGTATTGATTGCGTATTGGGTGAGTAAAACTCTCAACAGGCACAGAGCCATGATCAAAGCCAAAAAGCTCTTGAATCATTTGGTTCGGGGTTTTAAACATGGTCGCCTCCAAATGAATACATCGGCTTAGTAACGATGACGTCACGGCGTAATACGCCAGCTCGCCTGAATACAGCGAGCGCTAACCCTTGGCGTGATAGTAAGGAATCGATTTCATCTGCCGTAACTACTTTAGATGGCTTAATCTGCACATCAGCGTACGGTTCTTTGATGTCAGGCATATCAGGCATTGGTAGACGCAAAAGCTTGCGAAACAACATGTGCATTTTGAAACTGCCGTAGAGAAGGTTTTCAGAGCCAGCAACATGCCCCATGCGCCCGAAGTTGACATTACGGCTTATTAGCGGCTCATCGGGTGTGGCGTGCATTATTTTTGCAGTGCCCGAATGCACAAATGATTCGATAGAAAAACGTGAATCTGGAAAACCGTTAAAACGTTCTACAACCGTTCTCCATACTTCGCCAACTCGTTTAGCGACAAACTCATCGCTTAGATTTGTCCTGGGAGAAAATGCGATAAGGTTTGAGAAGTTACCAAGTAATTGTTGTGTTTCTTCCTTGCCTAAACGGCTATTAAGGCCGTCGATGTTCTGAGTGGACCAGAGCATAGTTAAACCGAGAGAACGTGCGATAGGCACCATTTCAAGGTCAGCTTGGCCAACAAGGTTTTGAACTTCATCTGCGACCATTAAAACTTGAGCTCCGCCGGCTTTACGCCAGGCATCACCACGAAGCTTTACAGCCTGGTAGATGCGGCGCATTGCAAACATTGAGATTAGGTTTCCCGCTTTGCCGTATTTAGCTTCAGGCAGAGATAAACCAACAAGCGCACCATCACAGACCGCCTCAATACGTTCACCCGTCGCACAATCGTTCCAGCGTGCTAGATAGCGATTCTGCACAACAGGCGTTAGCCAAGTTTTGGCCGTGACCATGACTGACGACTTTACGCGGTCGGAGTACTCAGCATATTCAATAAGCCAATACTCACATGCACGCGCGAACAATGGCGTTGGTTCGGCGACGGCTCGCATCAATTCTTCCCGCTCTTCTTCGTTATCCAATAAGCGAAAAATCGCCTTAATGGTGTAATCGGCATCACTTTCATGTAAAAGAATTGCGGCGTTCAATATCGCATTTCTAGCAGCGTCGTCGAATATGCTTACCTCTTTGGACTTGCCGCCAAAGATTGCCTGGCATGAGTCTGCAATTTCTTCAGGGTATAAACCCTCAATAGCGTTATAGTCACAACGTTCAGGTGAGATCACGGTATAACCTGGCGCGTCTTCAAGTTCTTCAGCTAATTGGCCTTTTCCATCGAGAACAAGCAAGCCGCCCGCTTTATGATTTAGCCATTGACTTGAGATTGGCCGAATGATCGCGCTAGTTTTACCTGTGCCTGACGCTCCCAAAGCAAATACGTGTGTTGATAAGTCATTCTGTGACAGTGTCACGGGCATATCTTGAGATGCAGGCGCAAAAGGGTCACGCCTAGATGCTAGTACGCCAGTGGACACTCCAAAGTGAAATAAGGGGGATTTATCGGCTGCCGCTTTAGTTTGTTGTTCAACTTTGGCTTTTTCAATATTTTGCCAGTAATCGCGCCCAGCCGAATCTCTAAGGTATTCTGTTGCAGATTGTTTGGCCGCTTTGTCCATCACCTCAGCCCTAAGCTGACTTGGCGCTGGCTGAGTTACTTCGTAAACAAATAGCCCAACAATAAGTAGAAATAGCAATGTGCTTTTACTGCCAACACCAAACGCGGTGAAGTCGGTTGGTAACCAGGTTGCAAGCATCAGAATCAAACCAGCGAAGAAGAACGCAATGCGTGTTTCTCTGATCTGTAAGTAAAGAGCAGAAACTTCAAAGTCAGCGGCAAGCACTTGGCCGACGACACTATCGCCGTCGGCGTCAATATCACCGACTCGATACTTATCAGCTAAATCTTTGGGTATATCATCACTGGGGCGCAGGCGTACTAGGCATCGAGACAAAACGTCTAAAGATGCCTTTTCTTCGCTTGGAGTAACTAATACTGCAGGAAGTAACCAACGCCAAACATAAGTCGATGACATGCAAGGTGCTAGTGCGATAAAGACAGCAAGGCTTGTCCAAAAAGCCATCACCAACTCGTACACTTCCCAGTTTGAATTTACCGTCCAAGTAAATGACCACTGCAACAATGGTACAAGTAAAAGTAAGCCAGGAAGATATTTAAACGTTCGATCGAAATGAAGGCGATCTGCTCCATAGTTTGCGAGCAATGAGTGATAAGCACGTTGTATTTTCCAATCGTGCGAACCATGCGGCTGCATTCCTAAGTATGGCGCTTCTGCGGGAATATCGGTCTCCCAATAAATACCTATTGGCACATTACCACGCCATTTAAATTGTATGGCCTGCCTGATCGCAAACTGTCCATTAAGAAAACAAAATGCGAATGCGGTTTGAATGCCACGCAGTGTCATAAACTCTAGTAAGCCCATGTGTTACTCCTATCGCGAGATTTGCTATATTGAGAGTGATTTAGCGTCGTGACCATGAATTGAACCTCGGGTGTGACGTTGAGTAAGGGGCTGGTGCGTCAACATCAGCCCTGCCTATTTTTAATAACCTAGATCGTCCTCTTCTTTCTCCTGAGACTGTTCAGATTCAACTTGTTTTTCTTCAGCTTTATTCAGCATTGAATCGATCTCTTGTCGCTCAGAACTGACCTCAATGGCTTCCGCTTGCGAAGTGTCTTGGGGTTGATCCAAGTTATCTAATTCAGGTTGCTCTAGCTTTTCAAAGTGTGCTTTGTGATCGGCCATTGCCTCAGCATCTTGCCGTTCGACTACACCTTGGTAATACGCCGCTTCTTGTTTATTCGCGGCCGTCATATTAGCTTGCATGTTGTCTTCAAAAATTTCAGTATCTTGGTTCATAGGGTCTCCAGTAAATGAGTTGGTATTTGATTCGAGTTGCTTCTGTGTGTCCGCCGTCTTCTTCTCAACTTCGGCGAGTAATGCGCGGTTCGATTTGATTCGATCTTGCACGTGACTGCGAGCTTCAGACCGTTCAGAAATTTGTTTTTGAATGCTTTCGGCCTTTGCAGATTTTTCTTCGACTTGGCCGCTGATGTCTGAATAGACATTCGCTTCAATTTCAGTTTTCTTTATCTTGTGATCGTAGGCTGCTTTTGAGGAAGACTTTGAAACAGCATCGGCCATAGTTGGCGCTCGATGTTCCGAGATCGTTCGGTGCATCGATTCAAATTTTTGCGCCTTCTCAATTTCAAAATCTTGCTTACGTTGTTCAAATTTTTCTTGGCGCTCGAACCATTTTTTCTTAGTTGGCTCAGACGCTGAAAAACTGTGGTAATCGCCAACCGATTTTTCTATTTCTCGGTCATGCCATTTTTGATATCTGTCGTGCTTAGCTTGCAAGTCTTTTAGAACTTGGCCGCGTGATTCATTAACTTGATCAACTGCGGGTTTTAGACGTTCAGCCTTCCTTAAATCACTGTTTGCCTCTTTGCGCTCCTTGTATAACCCTGAGAGTTCGTTACTTAACTCACGTTGTTCTTTATGAAGTTGTTTGAGTTCACGAAGCGCTTGAACACGCTCTTTATTTAGATCGCGTATCTGTTTGTTGAGCTCAGCTCGTTCAGAGAATTCGTTACGTCGATCAAGAGCATTTCCACTTGGCCCAATATGCACAGTTGGTTGACGATCAATTCCTTGCTCTTTCAAGCTTCGACTATCAATACGTTCATCTTTACCAGAACGCTCAAGCGAATTATTGGCGTGCTCTTCCCATGTCTGGCGAATATTGTTGACTTCTAATCTACCGCGCGGGTTCTCTCCACGAATTTCATCTAGCTCGCGCGTCTTTGCTCCAAAACCTTGCTCATCAATTCGACGCGTAGTCATTAAAATATGAGCATGATAATTACGATTATCACCTTCGCAATCTGGCTCATGGATCGCGTAGTCAACACCAGTTTGATAACGATCAGAAAGGTGCTTAGCGTAGTTTTCGATAAGCTCTTGGCGCGACTCTTGATCTAACTCATGTGGTACAGCGACAAGAACTTCACGAGCAACCGTAGAGTTCTTTCGGTTCTCCGCTGCTTCGGCTTCGTTCCACAGAGTGTCGCGTTGATATAACTCACGGGGAGCATTACTAGGTAATACGATACCTGTCGTTTCAACGCCACCACGGTTAGTGTAATTATGGATTTCGCCCGTGCGAATATCTTCTATCGAAGTGCCACTTCGATACGCAGCGGCAGCGGTGGCCGAACGGCCTTTAGATCGACTGATTGTCTGTACACGACAGCTATAGATCGCCATAAAAAATTCAAACCTTGGTTTTAATTTTTGTCGCACGCAAACTGAAAGTTTGCATAAGTGCGCCCTTATTTTCTTACGAAAATTTTACGGGATGGGGTTCCGCGATACACCTGTAGTGTTTGTTAACTAAGAGTAACTAAGACTTTTTCAGGTTGGAAATAGACACTAAAAATTTATTTTAATAAAAAAATTGTTTACCCAAGTTGTAATTTCTAAATAGAAAAGACTATTATTAGATAGCATGGGGACAGTAAAGGAGTGAAATATGGGGATTAAATACTTAGCAAAGAGAGTCGTATTAGTTGTAGTTTTCGTTTTTTTAGCGAGCACAAAAATTGGTGTCGCAAATGCTCAAAATTTACCTAGGCCTATTGATCTTCGGATACAAAACATTAGCCAACAAACTCCAGTTTGGTGCTGGGCAGCGGTTGCTCAACAAATAGTGATGTCACTACAAGGAGTTCAGGGAACACCAGCACAGTGCTCAATGGTAGCAATCGCAAATAATAAACCTCCTCAATATTGTTGTAGCGATTTCCGAAGGTGTTCTGTCACTGGAAGCCTTCAACAAATTCAAGGTTTGATAGCGCACTTTGGAGGTCGCTATTCATCGATTAATCCTCCGGCCGATCCTATGACGATCTACAACACTCTCCTAGCAGGACGGCCGATCATAATGGCTGTGAAAACAACTCCATATGCTGGCCACGTTGTAGTTATTAGAGGAATGAAATGGATAAATACGCGATACGGCCCAAGAGCGATTCTCTTGATTAATGATCCTCTTGCATTTTTCTCAGCAGAGGTTGATTTCCAATCAATAGGACCCTATTGGCAAGCAGCTATCGTTGTAAATTAGGATTCAACAATGAAACTAAGAATTTATTTGGTCTTAATAACCTTACTTACTGGTTGTGCTTCAACTGACTTCCAAAGCGAAAGCTATGGATACATTACCTTAGGAAGTTTCGATGGATGTTCAGCAACAAAAGCGTCGTCACACTCAGGTTATAAAAACTATGACCTGATCTATTTCCCTGGGAACTCTAATTTTGAAAATCATTTTTTTAATCATTCTCAATGGATAATAGAAGAAATGAAATTGGACGATCATGAGATACCCAATATCTATTTTTATGAAGATTACAATTCACCGAATGCGATGGCGCTGTCTTTTGGAATCGATCCAGGCAGCAACTATACAATCCTTTTTGGCAGGAATATGCTTTGGAATAATGTACTCAATCTAGAGGGAAACAACCTAAAAACTGCTGAAATTTGGTCAATTTTAGCCCATGAGTATGCTCACATAGGCCAGTATTTAGAGGGTGTTAATGGAGACACGCCCAACCTTGAATTAATGGCTGATGTCATGTCAGGTTGGTATGTGGGAATGGTCGTTTCAAATTTTGGAAATTATGAAATCGTGAACGCTAACAAATTGCTCAATGTACAACTCGCTATGGAAGATGCTTATCAATCAGGTGACTACTCTTTTAATCACCCAGATCACCATGGCACACCAAAGCAAAGGCTCGCTGCATTTAGGTATGGACTAAACATTGCAATCAACGACCCAACCATAAGTTGGTGGGGAGTTTTTGATATGGCAAAAAATCGATATGGATTATAGAGCCTTACATAATAACGCAAGAGAATGACGAGACAAAAATCATTAAATATACTATGGAGAAGACTAATAACTATCTTCGTTATTCTAATAGGAACAGCTATTTGCATCTTCTATTTTGGCAATGAAATACGTGTTTTAGCCCTACTATTTATCTTTGGAAATCTTGGCAGCTATTTAAGTATACACAAAAGCCTAGGAGATCTAGACGACGATGAAGTTATCGAGCTCTCAAACTCATGGCTAGCATTAATTACACCCGCCATTGTTGGGGGTATTTTATCGATTATGCTTTACATTCTCTTTCTTTCTGGACTGGTTGGCGGTGAGCTGTTCCCTACATTTAAAGAGGATCCACAAGTTCGTTCAGGTCTCGATGCTCTTCTCGACCAGCACGCGACCGGAATGGCAGAATATGCCAAATTACTATTTTGGGGTTTTCTCGCGGGATTTAACCAAAAGTATGCGATTGACATCATTAGCTCTGTTAGACACAAATGATTCAAAACTGTCCTAAACATAAAACAACTGAACCCAATAATTACACTAACTTTAAGCGAAAGAGCGGAGTTGTAGACCCCATGCATAAGTCTTTAGTTTTATTAACAGTTATTATCTTAATGGCTATTCCTTTGACAGTTATGTCCCAGAGTATTAAGCCTGATTTCAGAAAGACAAATGATCAGGTAGAAGAAATTTTATCTGAGTGGCAATCATCAAATAGAATATTGTTAGACTCACGGACTACAGGTCTTATATCCGGAGAAATCGAGTATTTCAAAAGCATCTTTGGCAAGCGCCAGTACAACCCAAATTATCAAGAAGCTCTTAATTTAGTCTCAAACACAAAGACACTGAAACCTATAGTTTATAGATATCTGGAGGATTCACTAGATAGCGAAAACCACTTACTTTTACGAAGCCGTTTGGTAAAAGCAATTGGTATGGAACCAGGATTGGATGGTTCACCTATCTCAAAAACAAACCCATTTCGATTAGCTAATTACAACGAAGAATTACCTAACGGCCTTTATAAAATAAGCTCTGGAGGTAAAAGTGGAACAGCGGAAATCGAGACAAAAAGATTTCTGATTCAGGCCGGACTTCACACCATTCTAAACGTTTCAACTGGAGAAATATGGGATATAGATGAAGAAGGAAGGCAAGATACATATCGTAATCCAGGGTTTGTACCTAAGACAGAAACCGACAAACGTGAATGGTCCCGATAGACTTATATTTGATTTGGCTTACTCAGTGAAACTAGCATCGAAATTTCTCATATTTCTGATTTGTTACTCGATCACCATGTCATCAATGTCAGGCGAGCTCGTCAAACGAACAACAGATAATCGCGAGGATTTTCTCGTAGCTACTCCACTTGAGCACTACTGCAATAACATAGCGCCTAACAATCGAGCTGCGGAGCCGATACCTATTCTTGGCAACCAACCTGCAGGGGTACCCTCTCCTTTGCTTCGTGCGAAATTACTTAAGATAAAAATTATTGATGTATCCCGCACTTGCGATAAACCTTGTTTAGAAAAATTATCTAGTACAATTTTGAGCTCTATCGGACTTTGGCGTAGTGGTTGCGCAAGATGCAGTTCAGCCTCTCTTAACCTTGTCGAGATCAATAATTCTCTTTGGCTAGACTCAATAACCCATGACAAGTGGAGCTATGCCTTAAACAACTCACGAAAGTATGCTCAATATGACCCTCATTCAGTATCTCGAGTCAATTTTGCAAACCTTGGAAGACAGCCCGTCGCAGACTACATACGAGCAAAAATGTCGAAAGTGACAAATAAAATATGCAGTCGCGAAAACTTATTCACTATGAATGATTTTGTTGAAAGCCAGCTGTGCAATAGAAACAACTTTGCTAAAGAATCTTGTCCGTCTGAGGATTGCTTCGAGCTTCCAATTTATCTGGGAAAGGAAAATCCATATTGCGAACTAACGGAAAGTAAAATCGCTTGTGGGTCACCAGATGGCGCTATCGCATTAAATACTGATAACTATAAGTTTCTTATGAGATCCAAAAGTCTAAAAATTGAGAACGGGACATTTGGTGAGGGACCCACCGTACTCTTGCAACACACAATCACTCATGAAGTCGGTCATTGGTTTGGCTTACAGCATGATAATGATGACGCAATAGAGGCGGTAGCCAACATAATGTTTGATGGCTATAGTAGAGGGAGGGAGTGGTGCTTAACTCTAAACAACCTAAAAGAATTAAACGAAGCAGTAGATAAAAACTGGAAAGATAGGCTTTCTTCGAATTCTGGGCTTCGATACATTAAATAGTAGGAATACAGGCATATGATAAAAATTAAACTGTTCGCATTTGTAACGCTATTCTGCTTTTGTATAAATGTTCATGCACAGAGGTTTGAATATGAAAAGACCATGGAATTTAAAGAAGAGTGTGAAAACTGCCTACTATCTCCATTTTTAGCTGTTGCTATTTTTCATGATCAGGAACGAGATGGAAGGAAAATAGGCGTAGTTTTGAGCGATTATTTCTACTGCCATGAGGGAAGTAACGAGGTCTATCGAGTTCCGACAGGATTTGAAACAGATTTCTTATCTATTCCGAACTTTATTACTCCTGCTATAAGATCAAAAGATTTTATGGAAGCTGGTGTTGTTCACGACTGGCTGTACGCCGTTGGAGAGAAAGGTAAAAAAAAGCATGCCGATACCGTTTTCAGAGACATGCTAGGGGAACAAGATGCATCACGACTAACGCAAGCTGCTATGTACGGTGGAGTTAAGTATGGAGGTAAATCCTCTTACGGTACACGTCCGGAGATACCAATATTTGATCTTGAGAAGATGGTTAGGGTAACACCTTCACCCATTCAAAAACCTAAAAAAGCAGCTTATGATGAGCTCGACTGCTCAAACCAAAAAGCATTTACTGCCTTCAGGAAACAACATGCTGGCAAGAAAGCATACACTAAAGTTGTCGAAGACTACGAAGTTAAAGGCTTTAAATTAGTCGAGGACTAGTGCTTCAAATATTATTTATCTAAACTTACTCCATGGGTACAAATTAGGTACATTCGTCAGCTTTTACAACTTACCTCTAATTACTATAAATTACTGATTACTAATTAGCTTATGTATCGCCTAGTTACGCTTAGATTATCCCAGATAATCTAAGCTTATTGCTTCAAAGACACACTGAAAATCCCCGTGTCGGCAGTTCGATTCTGTCCCTGGCCACCATTAAACCACTGTTTTATATAATTTTTTTGATACTTTCTCAAAAAACAATAACCCTTGTCTTGATCAAGGGGCAAATAGAGGGTAATGAAACTTATGACTGAGGGTTGGCATCTATGAAACATGCCTCTATTATTAGGGTATGAAATCAAACTCGAGAAAGGAACTCAAGGGAGTCACGCTAAACGAGCGTTTTCAAGTAACTGACGATCGATTAGGAAAATACGATTACAACGGTTATTTTGGAGATGGAAAATTTGGCATAGACTTGAAAACAGGAGAAGAGGTTTTTATTAAAACCATTGTTTTCGGCACTCAAAGGAGAAGGTTCGAAGGTGAAACTGCCACGCAACAAATTGAAAGGGAAACACACGCATTCAATCATGAGCGCCGGTTACTAGAAGTTTGTCTAAAGCACAACTTAAAGCGAATTGCTAAGCTTGTCGATGTCGGTGAGGTTAGCGATGATAATGGAGATCTAGAATACGCATACATGGCTTTCGAGAAGGCCGAAAGCAATGGACACATAAAAAATGTTACTGAGGTGCAGGACTCTTTCGGCTTTAGACTTCAACTTATGAAGGATGTCTGCGTTGGTCTTTCTCAACTACACCAACGATCTATAGCCCACCAAGACATAAAGCCCTCTAACATTCTCAAAACAAAAGAAAAAGGCGAAGATCGAGGAAAAATAACAGACCTCGGCAGAGCCAGCATAGAAGGAGATGGCATAGCACATGATTTAGCTGATTGGGCAGGACAAGGAATGTACGCAGCGCCAGATAGATTGTACAGAGTTCAAACTTCAAACTGGAATCTGAAAAGAACCTCAAGTGACCTTTACCTTTTTGGCTCTCTAATGTGGCAATACTTATCAGAGAGTGATATTCCACTAACTCGAGAATGGATGAAACGCTTAACCGAACCTCTAAAACCAGGTAATTTTTCAGATACCTACGATCAAGTCCTCCCCCATTTAGTTATAGTTTTTGAAGAAATATTTTCGGATGCAATTAACGATTGCGAATCCGAAATTGAAAGAGAACTCATCACCATTATCAAGGAGCTCACCAACCCAGACCCAGCGCAGAGAGGAAGCAAATCCTTCAGCACCAGAATTGATCGACATTCACTACATCCCTTCATATCAAGGCTTGACCGACTTTTAAAAACGCATTTAGCACAATCAAGAACAAGTAATGCATAGCTTAATTAGCCGCAAGTCCCGACGAGTAATTCCTCGATGGAGACTTGCATCAGATAATGATGCGCTTAGATATTCTGAAGGAAACAAGAACTTTACACCTCTTGTTCTAAACTCAGATTTAGAGAAGTCTTACGTCAAATGGAGCTCAACCAAAAGCCCTGATTCGGCTATCGAACTCGCTATAGCCTTCGAGGCCTTCGGCGATTGGAGCTCAATTTCAAGAGAGAAAATACAATCTGAATTTATACAGTACGGAGGCTGTGATATTGCCTTGAAACTTATGGAAAGAGCTGAAGCCACGCAGGCGATTCAAAGCAACTATATGCTTCCTAGTTCTCGAGATGGAATTGGCGCTCAACTCAGATTAGCGAGAAATGCTACTCGCAGCCAGCCGCTCAGCTCATTTGCCTGGCTGGCTTTAGCTCGCTCCTACACTATCTTAGGCCTACATTCATCGAAAAAATGCGAGCAAGCCATCAAAATTGCGTGCCAATTGTCGCCCAGTAGTAGATACGTGGCTCGCGTTGCTGTCAGATACTTCATTCATAGAGAATTA
Source organism: Arenicella xantha (assembly GCF_003315245.1). Classification (NCBI taxonomy): domain Bacteria; kingdom Pseudomonadati; phylum Pseudomonadota; class Gammaproteobacteria; order Arenicellales; family Arenicellaceae; genus Arenicella; species Arenicella xantha. The sequence goes on from NZ_QNRT01000001.1 coordinate 1,081,689, forward strand.
CCAGATCGAGCGATAGATGTACTTGCAAAGTCTGGCCGAGCGCTTTCCGACCCATGGCTAGCGTCAGCGCTTATAGCATCACGTGAAATCGCTCAAACCCCCCAAAAATCAGTCAACAGACTGCTACGCCTCTCTAACGATCCTACTTGGACAACTTTTTCCAGAAGCGAGCTATTAACAGGATTAGCCAGTTTAGAAGCAGGACATGGCTCTGATAGAACAGCCAAAAAATTGTTTAATGTCGCCATTACTGACCCCACTGAGAATGCGCTTGCACAAGCACAGTGGTTCTCGAACTTTCACCAAAACCTGGTAATTCCGCAAGAAACAATCGATAACACAAGAGCTTTTGAGGCAATGGAAACCAGGGCCTTCAAAAATGGCAATTGGGGTAAAGTGCTAGAAAGCTCCCGCGCATGGCAAGCAGTAGAGCCCTTTTCTAAACGCCCAGCTTTAAATGGGTCAATGGTTGCGCTAAGCGTACTAAACGATCCCAATGCTGCGCTTGAGCTAATGAAACCCGCTTATATCGCTAATCCAACTGACCAAACGGTTGCAAATAACTATGCGGTCAGCCTCGTCTGTTCTGGTCAACTGATGGAGGCAAGCAAAATCATAAAGACTGCTGTGGAGAACGGCAAAGATACAGAAATTCATTCGCTAATGGCCACTACTGGCTTGCTCCTATTTAGGGCTGGTGATACTGAAAATGGACGGGAGTTTTATACCAACGCGAGAATAGCTCTCCGCAAGGATAAGAACAGGAGAAATGAGTTTATATGTGGCCTGTATTGGGCGAGGGAAGAAGCTATAGCTGGGAATTTAGAGAGATCAGAACAGTTAATCACTGAGGCAAAAAGCGCTTATAAAGTCTACAAGGATGACAAATTGGCATCGGCTGCTCTGAAGTCCCTGGGAGAACATAAGGCCATAACCCCACAATCAGAAGCTATAATTACCCCACATTTACCCCTTAATATAGATATATTTAATTAATACGAATATAAATAATAACTTATGTTATTTTGAACGGGGATTATTAATCATATGTTGAGATGATTTGTCATCTGCTGTACTCTGATTCGGTCAGATAAACTTAGATTGATAATACAGACTCGTGGACCAGCAAGAAAATTTTCAAAGAACGAATTAGCGGGACACCCACTCAAAATAATTGCAATGCCCATTAAAACATGAGAATGTAAACTCTCATACGGAAATTAACGGAGCCATGGATGACTCTACCAAGGAAATCACTCGTTTCACTGTCTGAAACGCCCTATTACCATTGTGCCTCTCGCTGCGTGCGACGTGCGTTTTTATGTGGCGTTGATCACTACACTGGGCAGTCTTTTGAGCATCGCCGCAGCTGGTTAGAGAAAAAACTGCTCGATACAGCATCTATATTCGCGATTAAGCTCTGTTCTTATGCAGTAATGAGTAATCACTATCACGTGGTACTGCATGTGCGCCAAGACCTTGCCTCTGATTGGTCTAATAAGGAGGTAGTCACACGCTGGCATCAGCTATTCAACGGCACCCTATTCTCACAACGCTATCTGGCAGGTGAGCCGCTACTTGACGTTGAACGAGAAGCTCTGAACAAAGACATTGTTGTTTGGCGAGAACGCCTCACTGATATTTCTTGGTTTATGCGCATCGTCAATGAGTTTATTGCTCGTAAAGCCAACGCCGAAGACAAATGTACTGGCTCATTCTGGGAAAGTCGATTTAAGAGCCAAGCATTATTAGACGAGCGTGCACTCTTGTCCTGTATGGCTTACGTAGACTTAAACCCCGTTCGAGCCAAGATGGCAGCCACCCCAGAAGTCTCTGAGCATACCGCTGTTCGTAAACGAATTCACTTGCTGCAAACGTCACAAGCAGAGCCGCGCTATTTAGAGAGCTTCGTGGGAACTAAACAAGATTCCATCGGAATTCCGTTTAAACTAAAAGAGTATATAGAGCTCGTCGATTGGACTGGACGAGTCATCAGACAAGATAAGCGCGGAGCCATAAGCGAAGAGCTACCACCTATTCTTGGTCGATTAAACCTGCCAATCGATTCCTGGCAAATACTCACCACACAATTTGAGCGGCAATTTAGAAACTGGGTAGGCTCAGAACACATCGTTAAACAAGCTTGCAGTAACCAAGGCTACAAACGGGTTCCATCCGCACGACATCAACGCCACTTGCTTCCTACTTAGACTAAAGCATATTCAATTCAGAAAGCGACTATCGCGCTACGCGAGGCCGACACTCGTACACAATATAAGGAACACAGCAATTTTAGGCTGAAAACGTCAAAATACCTATCACGGCGTAAAAAACGAACCTATTCGAAGTACACAGTAATAAACCAAGTAGGTCAATCTGGTTTCTTCTAGTCGTGTCTGTCCATTATGGATGCATCCAGTTTGAAAACAAATACTATTCCCTGCTAGAAAGTGTCTACTATAGTCTGGGAAGCCCAAACTCACAATTAAGCATAGAGGCTAATACAGCTCGAATTCGTTGTTATCCTGTGTCACTAACTTGACTAACTTAGGGTGTAAAAATAGCTGCTCACGCCCAAGTTGGTTCTGTTCTAAAACCCCTATTTCAACTAACTTCTTTAAGTATTCAGATGCGGTTTGCCGTTTAGCGATACCCGCTGTGACTAGATCACCAATACGGCAGTAAGGTTGAGCAAAGATCACATCGATTAATTCCCGGCTGTATATCTTTGGCAACTTATACCGAACATGTTCTGTCGTATGGTCAGCTAGCCGACGTATGTTACTTATTTTTTGTGTTGTCCAAGTTGCGGTACTTCTTACTGCCTCCAACATATACAACAACCAGTCTTCCCAAGATTCATTTTTTGTGACTGCAAGTAGCTTGGTGTAGTAGTCTGCCTTATTAGCAATAATGTAACGGCTTAAATAGAGAATCGGTAGATTTAGCAGTTCCTCTTGAACCAAATATAAAATGTTTAAGACTCGCCCGGTACGACCATTGCCATCTGTGAATGGGTGAATTGCCTCAAATTGATAATGCATAACGGCCATACGGATTAATGGGTCTAACTCAGGCTGCTCATGAAGTAGCTTCTCCCAGTTACCAAGCAGACTTCTTAGTAATGTCTCACCTACTGGAGGTGTATAAATAGTTTCTCCAGTAGCAGTGTTAGTTAAATTTGTGCCCGGCACTTTTCGTACCAACATTTCCACACCCTTTATCTGGCTGCATATTGTCTCTGCGCTATTAGTATTTAGGGGTCGCTGAGATAAAGCCTTCCAACCTTCGTAAAGAGCCCTTCGATAACGTAGAGCTTCCTTCGTAGCTGAATCGGCTTGATCATCATGTTCGGCAAACTTAAATAGCTTGTCGGAGGTGGTCACGATATTTTCTATTTCAGAACTATCTTTAGCTTCAAGCAGCGGCAAAGTATTAATCAACATCGCTTGATTAGGTATTAAATCTGCAGCTTGTTTTAGTTCAGCGAGTGCAGCTCTAGCGTTAATACAGCTCTTTAATACTGCTTTAGTTTCTAACTCAACGGAAGGAGGCAACAAAGGAAGTTCGTTATAGGGTTTACTTGGATCCCATTGCATATGTTTATATTCTTCGATTATTTCGACACGTAGGGAGCTTATGTCGATGGCATCGACACGTCAACAAGATGTGTCGATGTTTTTCTATTTTATCGACACGTATATAAGCTTATATAAATGACTTGTCTTACGCTGTCAGCGGCACTGTTTTATATTGAGCTCTAAATCGGAAATTAGCGGGACACCCACTCCAAATAGTACTCGACCAATCGGTGTTCTGCGGATCAAAAATTACGTCGCTGGTATCCTGGATTAAGTGGCTTGGTGGAGACTGGCTCTTAGTCTGGGTGTCCCAGCTATTTCGTTACATCACATTGAGCATCTTGCTAGTAATACCCCTACCGCTTTGTTTTTAATGGAAGGTGAGAACTCTCATCTAGGCTCCCCTCAGGGCCTCCAATATGCGAAATTGATTCCACCGGTTGGTTTTCCACGATCTTTGCCAAATCTTTACTAACATCGACGAGAACCTGGATTACAGCGACCTCGTGCACTGCACCCAATACTGGCTGATAGCGATTATAGTCATCGCCTAAATAATGTTTGAAAATAATAGATTTCCAATCACTGGCGTATGCTTCCGAATCATTGCCTATAAAAACTTCACCGCTTGAGTGCTTTTTTGGGAAATCTCCGTCGTTCGAAAACGCCAATGTAACAAGATATCTTTCGTTCTTTACGCCTCCCATCTTTTGAGCAACTTCGGGTTTGAACTGAGATCGAAATTGTAGGTACTTTTGAAAATTATCGTTACGGTTAGATGATTGCTCTTTCGAATGACTGTTCACACTCTCTTTCGGTTTGATTTTCTGACCAAAAGGGCTTTCTGCTTTAGGAAGGGTGTCCCGCTGTCGAGCGGCCTCAAAAACAGCCTCGACAATATCACCGTTCTCGAATGATCTAAATTGGTCGATAGATTCTTGGATCTCGGCTGGAGTCATTACCGGCGACGGTTGCTCACAAGGCACCACTATTTTTTTACCAGAGAGCGTTTTATCAAAACACTCATCAAACCCTTTTTTGCTGTAAGCCACATAATCTGACTCTGCTTTCACCAAGCTGAACGGTGCCAAGCTCAGCATCGCCACGCAGCAAAATCCCTTTATTATTCTCACGTTTTCATCCTAATAAGATGTTCTTTAAAAAGCCATTCTCACGCATTAACGATCAACGGTCCACTAGACTCTCCCACTCAGAGTTAAGTCTATACAAAAATACCAGCCGTATATATTCTGAGCTGGAGTACTACCGCGGAATCAAACTAACCCATACTTAGAGGCATGAACAGACGAATCTATTGACCAATGTAAGTATGGATATCTCTCAGCAATAACTTACTTCACAACCGCCACGCAAACGGCAGCTCCGCTCTACCTAATTAGCAAAATACCGCCGATATACCCACCTCTCCACCACAATCCCGCTCAACATACCTACCACCGCGGCCATGCTTGCGAACGACAAAGTTGGCAACCCGAGGAGCAAGTGGGAGTCATTGCCGCCCAGAGCGACAGCACCACCAATGCCCATTAGCGTGCCGGCTGGAAAATGTCGAAAAACGCGCTTGATGGTGATTTTTTGCAAACGAAACTGTTGCGCTCGAATCGCTGAATACCACATTCCAAAGGTCAGCCCGAGTAATAATAAATAGCGCTGAGCACTCGGCCAATCGGTGTTCTGCGAATTAAAAATCACATCGCCGGTATCCTGAATTAAACGGCTTGGTGGCCAATCTGGTTGCAGTAGAAATAGCGTAGAAGCGAGCAAGCCGAAGACAATAATTCCAAGCCACAGTCTGCGCTGATCTGGTTTAAAAACCAAGCGTTGCACGGTAATCAAAAAAGCCGGCACAAAGAACCAGAAAATAGTTTGGTTAGAGAAATGCTCTGTGGTTTGATAGAACTCAAAGCTCCAACCGCCCCGCAACGAAACGCTCATCCATAAGCACCAGCCGACGGCCCAGCCACCCATGGTCAGCATCATCGACAGGTCGCCCTTAGTGAATCGGTTCATGGTCGATACTGAGCAAGCTTGATTGATTCCGGCACCGATACCGAAGATGAATCCACCTAACAAGAAGACCGGGTGGAACGCATAACGTGGCATACTATTTTCCCAGCCGAGATAACTGGTAGCCAGAAAATAGACCCACAGCCAACAGCCGCTAAGTAATATCGCTAGTAACAGTGCAGAGTCACCGTCGAGCGCCTGGCCCACACCTCTAATTAAGCAAATACCAATCCGCTGTGCGATGAAGCCAATCACTGCAATTATCAGAAGTGAGATCGTAATTGTAGTCACAATGATTTCTATGTCTTTGCCAAATTTGGCGTGTGTTTCACTCACTTAGACCGAGGTATTCTGCCGACTATTACATAAAAAATAGCGCTGTCGCCTTAGCTGATTTTTCAGCTGCGGCTAGTCTAATTCACGGTAGCTCTAACCATCCGTTAAAAACTTTTTGCAAGCAATCGCTGAATACACCGATCTAATAGCTTGCAACATTCATTTCATTATCAATTCGGAGTAAATTCATGAACAAGACTAAACTGGCTCAATTATTACTTACAGGCGCAGCCATTGCAGCGACGAGCTCTATTTCAGCAAAACCAAATGACCAACTTACCGTTGCCGAAGGTGCTTCTGAAAAAGTTGCGGCTAGCTTGAATGCTTGGATCGCGACCGGCAAATCACCAAAGGGTAGAAAAGACAAGTGTTATGGCATTGCCTTAGCCGGTGAGAATGATTGCAAAGCAGGTGCTGGCACCTCTTGCGAAGGAACCTCGACTATTGACTTTCAAGGCAACGCTTGGACCTATGCACCAAAAGGTAGCTGTGAATCAATCGTTACTCCAAACGGCCCCGCGTCATTGGAAGAGCTTGATCGAGATAACGCATAACAATCAGCAAAACTGATTGTATAACTAACAAGATGATAGGTTCCGCCGGCGTCGGTTTTAAGCCCGACTACTTTGAGGATATTGCTTCTATGCCAGAGAATGATCTCTGGCTAGAGGTACATACTGAAAACTATCTGGTCGACGGCGGCCTGAGACTTGAGCATTTAGAAAAGCTCAGGCAAAACCACCAAATTAGTTTTCATGGCGTTTCGGCATCGCTGGGTAGTGGCAAGGCGCTGGACTCAACGTTCATGGCCTCAATCAAGAAGTTGATTGATCACTTTCAACCTTGCAGCGTTTCTGAACACGCTGTTTGGTCGCGTTATGCGGGCCAGTATTTTCCGGATCTTCTGCCGTTACCCAGAACGCAGCAAGCACTATCAAGCTTGGTGGACGGGGTCTCGGCCTATCAAGATGGTATCGCAAGAACCATCTTGCTGGAGAACCCAACCAACTATCTTGATTTTGTCAGCGAGATGGATGAGCCTGAGTTTTTAGTCGATGTCGCAAACCGTACCGGCTGTGGCTTGTTACTCGACGTCAACAATCTGTACCTGAGTAGTATTAATTGCGGCATGGACACGCATAAATATATTGATGCCCTGCCGACCAATCTGGTGGGGGAAATCCACGTAGCTGGTTTTACCCCGGACCCCGAACACGCAACTAAGCTGTATATCGATAGCCACGCTGAGCCGGTGAGCGAAGACGTTTGGAGTTTGCTTGACTACGCACTTGAACGTCTTGGCCCCTTGCCGGTGTTAGTCGAACGTGATGATAATTTGCCGCCATGGGCGGAACTATTCGCTGAACGTGAGCGCGCGCAATCAGTAATCAAAAAACACAGTGGCGGGAAAAAACATGTCACAGCTTGACGCCTTTTTTGAGCACTTCGCAACGTATATTTCCACCGGTGATGCATCGGCACTCTCACCGTATTTGTCTGAAACGTCTAACCCTGAGTTTCTTAAGGTCTACCGAAATGGTGCCTTTAAGGCCGGCGTCGACGCCTTATCTGCCAACTTTCCAACACTAAAAAAGGTGCTAGGAGACGAGCCCTTTAAGTCGCTTTGCCGAAGCTATATTTCAGAAAACTGGCCAAGCGATACGCGGCTCTCTAGCTATGGCGATGGCCTGAGCGATTACATCAGAAAATGCACCAAACATAGCTCAGACCCTCACGCATCACGGCAAGTCGATTTTGCGATGCTTGACTATGCATGGTTGAGTTCATTGCTTGCCCGAGATGAGGCGCCACTTAGCGCCCAATCTATTCTCGCAATATTGAACGACAACGATACCCAAGGCCTAGACCAATTACAGCTATCAAGCTCGGTTCGGCTAGTTCAACTGTCGGGTAACAATATGCTTGAATGGGTTCATTTAAAGTTCAACCAAGATGGCAATTTGAACCATGAAAACTCCAAATCCCTATTATTTTGGCGCCAAGACAATGTTGTTCATTATCGAGTGCTGAACAAATTTGAAGGTCAATTCATCCGCACGCTCGCGGACTCTGGATCAATTTTTGACGCGGCAGAAGCGGCTATTAACGCACAACCAAACGAGGATGTAAGTGCGCTATTTTCAGCACTTTTAAGTTCTGGTGTATTAACCCAATCATCGACTGAGACACAAGCTATATTATGACGATCATGAGCCGCATTAAATCCACCTATCAGCGCCTGACCGAAACCACCGGGCTGATAACTATAGATCTCTCGCAACTCTTTTTACGCCTGTTAGCAGCGAAGGTTTTTCTAAGCTCTGGGCTTACAAAATGGAACGGACTATTTCAGTTCAACGAAGAAAAATACGACCTATTCATGTATGAGTTCTTTTGCCCCGAGCCTATTCGTGAAGGCGCATTGTTACTTTGCAATCCAGAAACTCTCGATTATGAAGAAGGCGCTACGATTGTCAGTATTATCAAAGCCTTCGCGTTAACCGCAGGTGTCATGGAAGTTCTGCTTCCGGTACTACTGATTGCAGGGCTATTCACCCGCTTTGCCGCAATAGGCCTACTTGCCATGACATTGTTTATTCAATTGGCTGTGTTTCCTGAGTGGTCTCACTGGTGGAACCCAGCCGCATGGTGGGCCGTTACACTACTTGCCATCGTTGCTACTGGGCCTGGGCGACTATCTCTCGACCGACTATTTGGGCTCGACACAGGGAATCGAGTTTAGGCCATTCTTAGTGTTGAGCCACTTAAGTGGCTCAACGTCTGAAAAACGCAGTGAAAATAACAGATGGATTTTCTAAAACAACTCCGTGTCTAAACTATTCATCAAGAAGCAATTGTAATACTGGCACGGTGGTATTGGTTTTCTTTTGTGCCGGAAGTTGGTAGACCGACACAACGGGTGAACCCGCATTTGAATTTGCGGTCGCCGACTTCAGCAATAAGAACAATTTGCCCGTATCAGGATCATATGCGCCACCACTAACGGCGCCAGTGATACCTTGTTCACCATATTGAACATAGCGAGAGTCAAACTCACCATATTCATAAGGTAAAAGTGTTTTCGATGGCGAGCTGGAGAGAATATCTTTTACGTCATACAGCCAGTAATAAGGCGATGCATCATGCGGATCACGTGGGCATGGGCCACCACATAACCGACCATTAGTCTGGGTTATTTTATAGCCGCCGCCAGAGTTATGCATGGCTGACCCACCCAATACCACAAAGGTTCGAGTGCCAGCAGCAATAAATCCAAACCAAGCGCCACTGTTGTGCGTCCACAGCTTGTTATTGAGTGACTCATTGTAGCCATCCCAATTGCCCGGCGAGGTCGATAATGGCTTGCTTAAGCTGTAAGACAACCATTCTTTGCTCTGAATATTGCCGGATGTTTTTCCACCAAAATCAGCAGGGTTAAAGGCAAACAAACTAGGGCCAATGCTTACCCGCGCATTGATCGGCACACCGCCGCCATTACCCGCAAGATATTTACCCTGTAATAACGATTGCCATTGCCTTGGTATTGGTGAGATATAGCTTAGCGTTTTTCCGGCGCCGGCAAGATCAAAGAAGCCATTCACCTCGGAATTAGCTAGATCATTGTGATTTCGCACTACCAACGTCGTGTTGGTGTCCGTCGCCGGCGCATCGTAATAGTCATAGACTTGCAGATACAATTCGCTACCGATTACGGCCATGCCACCGAAACTATCCATGCCTTGACTGTTAGCAGTGGATGCACGTGGAAGCAGCGGCGTGAAATCTTGTACGGCCGTAGCATTAGGTAAATTATCCGGATTGCCCGACTGCCCTAAGGTGTTCGGAATCTTAAATTCACCAGTAGCATCCGTGTAAACGTGAGAATCTATAAAAACCGTTTGAGTACTCTTGTTATAGGCAATGCGGCCATTTGCATAGCCCGTGCTCAACCTTTCATCATACGACGTCATCGCATTTTGATAATCTACTTTAAAGGCTCCCACAAAATTGTTTTCAATATGTGAAATTGATATCAAAGGCAAATCAAGTGGGTCTTCGGCAAAACACGGTTTAACGGTTATTGCTAGAAGCAGGCTAGCTAGTATGGTTAATTTCATTGGTCACCTTGTCTGAGATAATTCTATCTGTATTAAGTTGAGCAGTGACAGTTCAACTAGTGCGATCAATTTTTATTGATATCGGCATGACTATGACACGCTTGCGGGTCATTCACGGTCAAATCCATGCTAACAAAAATCACTTCGCGTTACCCGCATAGAACCATTCGATACCATTACCTGGCCAAAACTTGTTTTTTCTGAGTTGATTTGAAATCGGCTGCGTCCCGTGTTTATTCATTAACCGAGGCGGCCCCTGCGATTAATGCAGGTAATTCCAGCACATACGAATCGACTGATCAGCGCGGGCATGATCGGCTAGAAATTTGTGCTATTGGCGCGTTTGAATAGGCCAGACCAGAATCTGGATTGATTGCTATTCCGCTGGCCGACGGAAACACTGCAGTGGTTACAAACTAACCCTCACCCTTCCTCGTAAGTGCTTGTGTTGTTGGGGAGCATCTCAGTCTTGATCTGGCTCCCCAACTTAGTACCCAGCTGGTTTACTGAACGTGCGACAAAACAAGCCGGAACCCTATGTGATTTGCCCGAGACGAGAGAAAATAATTGTTGCGATATCCTGAACGTGTTGCTCTGGCTATGGAATTCCAAGCACCACCTCGAATAACGCGGTCATCGCCGCTTGCTGGGCCGCTAGGGTCAGTTACATCACCCGAATAAGGCTCATATGCATCCCAATTCCATTCAAATACATTGCCGTGCATGTCGTACAAGCCCCAACTATTAGCTTGCTTTTGTGCAACAGGTTTGGTGCCTTGACCATAGGCCGTAACACCACTAGCGTTTTCCATCTCATCATTGTAAGAATACCAGCCCATCGCATGTAAATTGCGATTAAAGCCGTCATTCGTTTGGGTGTCTGAATCATCAAACATGATGGGGTTAGCATAAGCCTTGGTGGTGCCTGCACGAGCGGCGTATTCCCACTCAGCCTCAGTTGCCAAGCGATAACCTGTGCAACTAGTATTCTGCGACACCGTGGTAATGGCAAATGCACCACTACCAGGAGTGCCTGAAACACCGGAAAAGGTATAGCAAACACTTCGACCTTCATCCAACGATAAACGGTTTGCGAAATATAACGCATCATACCAATTTACATTTTCCACTGGATGAGTGTTATCACCAGGGTTGCTAGTAGAGGGGTTTGCCCCCAACGCAGAATCCACGATAACGTCATTCCACTGTGCATTGGTGACTTCAGTGATTTGCATCTTAAACGCTTTAGTCAGGGTAACCATATGCTCAGATTCAACCCCGTATCGTCCCGGTTCGTTGACGGGGCTGCCCATAGTAAAGCTACCCGCTGGCAGTTCATTAAACTGCATGCCTATGCTGTTGGTCACGGTGGTGGCTACTGGGTGTGAAATAGCCGGAATGTCATCGCCGGCCATCGGTATCACTACAACTTTGTTGTGTGCCAATGCGGTTTGGCCTATTAGCATCATGATAAGCGCCAGTAAGGCAGTTTGAGTTTTTGCGTGTATAGCTAACTTTCGTGGTTTCATTTTTTCTGCCGTGTAAGGTCGATACTTATTGGTCTTAGGGACAAGCTCGTAACGACGGCATCGTATCACCCGTGCTCCAAGCAGCCAAAGGGCCAAATAGCCATCCACGGTTAGCGACTGGGCAGAAATCCAGCACATCCGGTTTTATTGCATCAATCGCCTTACTATGCCGACCGGCTTAGTTTTGATCCAATTCGAGTGGCTGAGCTAGTCATCCATGATGCTCAACCACTGATACATTATTAGCTAGAAAACCAACCTGAGTATTAGTTTGGCTGCCAATATGACTATATCTTAGGTATATAGAATGATTGCGTGCTATTACCAATCCAAGTGCATTCGCCGCTTTTATCCCATCCAAAGGTAATGAACGAAAGCTGTGCAATTGAACTGATGGCCTCGACCATCTCAGGCCTCTCGGTAGAGCAGAACACGCTCTCTTTGGTATCCGAGTTTTTCGCTTGGCAAAAGCCGTATTCAAACACCTCGTCACCAACTAGCGAGAAGCGCACTCCGCAACCGATAAAACTCTCTTCGTCACTGGAGAATCGAACCGTATACATGTCGCCACCCGCCCGACTATTTTCGAAATCGATGATCAACTCAGCAGGCTGATATTTGCCCGCAAATACCGAGTTACAAGCAAACAATAACAACAACGCTGCAACAAAATTTCTCTGTTTCATTTATCTCTCCTATAAAGTTATTCAACTGCTACTTGACCGCAATGCACGATTACGACTAGGCCACTATCGCCATCGTCGCCGTCAAAACCATCTTGTTCGACAGAGGCTGGCGCACCACTACCACCTCCATTAGCGCTTCGACCTCCCGTTTCACCATCACCGCCCGCTAATCCATCCAAACCGGTACCCGCGCCACCACTGCCACCGGCACTCGCATTTTCACCATCACTCGCAGTACCAACTTGGCTACCACCGCCTCCGCCACCGCCGTTGCCGCCGGTCGCGGAAACTACGAGCCCGTCTATGTCCACCGAAGACCCGACACCTAAACCGCCGCCTTCGCCACCGTTATAGATGTACGTCTCACCGGGTACTTCAAGGCCACCCGTTCCACCTGCTCCGCCGGCCCCCACATTGATTTCAATCACCATTCCTGGGGAAACCGCTATGTCGTTCGCGATGACAGTTTCGCCAAACGAGCCGTTTCCGCCGGCGCCACTTAACGCGCCAATATCTGCTGCACCACTGCCACCGCCGCCACCAGAACCACCAACTACCTGTACGCTAATCAAGTTCACGCCGGCGGGTATTTCATATTGCACAGCACCCGCCTCAGCGAAAACTACATCATCGACTTGTTGGCATACAGCAACTATCGGCACCGACGTTTGTGCGTGTGCAGGTAACACCATTTCAGTTATCAGCGGTTTGCTCCAACGGGTCGGTAACAGCGAACCCGCGCCTAATACCGTCGAGCCGATCAGAGCCTTCTTTAAGACGGTACGACGATTTCCTTTACTTGACTTCATAACAACTCCTTCCGCCTACCGTATGGCAGCGCTATTTAACATGGGCAAAGAAGCAGAATAATCAACAAAGCACCAAATTAAATCCGTGCCAATACCTATATTTGGCACCGCAATAGTTTTAAAGACAAACAGCCGCGACATATCTATTTTTCGCCGGATACCATTCGGCGTTGAAACGGTGCGCTAGTTCCATTGCCTGTTAGGCCAATGGAACTGGTGTCGACACATCGCTAAACTCCCTCTAACGACTCAATAAAAGAGGCCTGACTTACTATTTCACGATTAGGGGGGGAACGTAAGCCAGGCCACTTCGCAGCACGGGTAGTCATTTTGAGCAATTCGCTCTTAATGACGTAGTTAACAGTAAGCCAGCCAGGGTACGGCGGTAAATCCGTGCTGCCACCTATTTTTGAATTACGCGAACCAAGCGATCAACCAGTAATTTAGCCCTCGAAAATAACCAAGTTGCTTTAATCAGCGCCAGTTTAGAATTGCTTTAACAATTCAATACCCCAGATTGCTGGGTCATTAACAAAGCCCGAAAAATTATTAAAGTCGATAGCGCCTTCGATGGATCGTTGGTCAAATATATTGCGGCCAAAAATAGCAAATTCGTATCCACTATCGGCCGACTTATAAGCAGCCCGCAATCCAGTTTCGGTTAGGCCTCGTGATCTAAATTCTGCGCTCTCATATAGAAAGAAGTTGATCTCGCTACGATATGCGATATCGGCATACAGATAGATCTCTCCTTGAGCTAACGGCCAGCTGTAATGGGCTGTGAGGTTGGCGATGTACTTCGGTGCTTGCGGCAAGGGATTACCGTTGATCAGCGCATTACCTGTAACAGGGTTAATCGGGTCACGCACCAAACACGGCGCACCACAGGTTCCGACTTCTAATGTGTCGTCGTTAATCTCGGTGTTATTCAGACTCACACCAGCCGTAATGACCGTCTGAGTTCCGACGTTGATGCCACTATCGATTTCAAAGCCATAGCCTTCGACAGAATCCGCATTGAGTAATTGATTAAAGTTACCCGCGCCACCAACTGCGGTTAGTTGTTGATCATCGGTCGCAAAATAGAAACTACTCAGATTCAGATAAGCCTTGCCATCCAGTAGCTCGCTTTTAAGGCCTACCTCAAAGGAGTCAATTGTTTCAGTTTCAGCCACCGTCACACTATCACCAAAGACAATTCTCCCTTGCACATTGGGCGCTCTAAAACTGCGCGCGTAGCGTGCATAGGCGAGGCTCTGCTCATTAACTTTATAACTAAGCGACAAGTCACCGGATAAAACCGCATCGTCAAGGTCACGTCGAATTGGCGCTAACGCGCCACTGCCAAATGGTCCAACAGAGCGAGACGCGACAAACTCTTTATGCTCGTCTGACCAACGCAAACCACCATTGATGCTCAGCTTAGAATTAAGCCGCCACTCGGTTGAAGCAAAGAGTGCGTAGGCGGTGGTTTCTTGCTCTTGATTCGCCAAGCCGTTAATGCGGCCACCGTCCAATGTATCAAAGCTCAAGTTCTCAATCTCTAAATCCTCGAAAAACGCAAACCCTCCGATGGTCGTAGTTAGGCTGTCAAGCGGATCGAACACATACCGAATCTCCTGTGTAAGCTGCGAATGATCATTGATGTTGTCCGCACTCTCAGCCGAAAACGGTATAAAACCCGGCCCTGAAGGCGGCGCAAACGAGGCACCAAAGCCACCGTCAACATCACCGCGAGCTTGCACCTCGACGCTCTCATAACTGGAAATAAAGCTTAAGGTACCAGCACTCAACTCGATATCGGTCTTGATGCTGGCTCCGTGATTGTCCACATTGAGGCGTTGTGTGGCGTCTTGAGCGGTTTCAAAAAGCTTGAAGTCTTCGGTCAATCCACCGATGCCGGGCTCAATAATATTCGCGCGAAAAACGCGAGAACCACCATTAAGTGATCGACTATGTAGATTGAGTAGAACATTGACATTATCATTTGGTGCATAGTTAAGCAGCAAGCGACCGGCAAATTCATCGAACTCTTCGAAACCATCTTCTCCGCCATTGAAGGTATTATCTACAAAGTCATCGCGCTGCTGATACAAGCCCGATACGCGTGCCGTTACGGTGTCACTCAATGCTCCGCTGAGCGCACCTTCAACATCCACAGTATCGAATCGCCCATATGAGATTCGCCCATAGCCTTCGGTGTGCTCTGTTGGTTTAGCCGATTCAAACTTGATTGCACCGGCGGGCGTATTACGCCCAAAGAGCGTACCTTGTGGGCCGCGAAGTATCTCAATACGATCTAAATCAAATACCGGAAAGCCCTTAAGAATGGGGTTTTCAAGCACCACTTCGTCGTAGATCAAACTCACCGGCTGATTTGCATTTAAATCGAAATCGGTGTTGCCCAAGCCTCGAATATAGAAGCGTGGGAACGTACGTCCTGACGAGCTTTCGGCATACAGGCTCGGACTGCTCGCCGACAAAAATAAGATGTCTTGTGCTGACGATCGTAGCGTGTCGAGCTTTGTTGAACTCAGCACATCAAGCGATAACGGTACATCTTGTACGCGCTGCTCTCGCTTCTGAGCCGTGACGATAATTTCCTCCAACAGCGCGACGGATGGCTCTTGTGGTTGCGGTGCTTGACCCATGGCAACTGGCAGCCAAAGAATCGTACTAGCAGTAACAATAAACGAACAAAATTTAGGAGAATACATAAGGCGGAACGGCAGAGGTTGAGTCGATGATGACGTAAGACCCGAGTCTTGCCGTAAACCTTGCAGTATATTCTTCGATGCCATGAAAAATAGCAATCGCAAGCCTTGAGAGTGGTGCGGATCTTAACCTAGGCGCGGCACTACGCGTGTGATGACCTAATTCTCAGATAGCACTAATATAGATAACACAGAGCCGTTCGCTCAGAGGCTTCCAACCTGTACTCTATTATTTTCAGGCAAATTTTTTACAGCCTAATACTGTGATTCCGGCAAATGAATCACTACACCATCAAGCTCTCCAGTCATTTTTAATTGGCAGCTCAGACGGCTTGTGTCACGACATTCGGCCTCGGCGCATTCCAGCATATCGACTTCGTCGCCACTGCGTTCAGGAAACTTGTCGGCCCATGCTGGATCCACATAAACATGGCACGTCGCACATGCCATGGCACCACCACACTCCGCTTGAATGCCATCAATGTCATTAGCAATTGCACCTTCCATAATGCTGTCGCCAACAGGCACGTCAAACGTTTTTGAGGTTCCGTCATGTTCGATATAAGTTACATTTGGCATAATAAAATTCTAGTCGGTCAAAGTTCGAAAAAAGGGTTAAGGTGTCACTGGCTCGGCTTGTGAACGTTCTTTAGTATTGGCGCGTAAATCCTTAACGCGTTGCTGACGTTGGGCTTTTTCTGGGTCGATTGGATGATCCGAAGCGACCTCGATTTTTATATCTTTCAATCCGGCCTTCCTGCCCCACCAGAGATGAGATGGCAATTGATCATGCAGCCGTAATCGGTCGTCTATTTTCAGCGCTAGCTTACGCAGCGGCGTACCGAGTAACCAACGCAATACTCTAAAACGGCGTTGCGAAAAGTCCTTGTTATAAACGCAGGTACGAATGCAGTTAGCGCAATCAGTGCCTTTTGACACCCAGAACTTAAAACATTTCTCGGCGTCAGTAGTCCACTTAACAATACCCTTAATATTTGAGCGATTAAAGGTATAGTCCGATGGCTCTCCATGGTCAATGGCTTGTGGTGGGCAGTTGTTAGCGCAGCGCCGACAAATCTGACACGTCTCGGTCACGCCGAAGCGTTGTGGTTTATCAGTTTGCAACGGCATATCAGTCAACACTCGACCAAAACGGACTCGCGGACCAAACTCTTTAGTAATCACAATACCGCTCCGACCATACTCTCCAAGGCCAGCTTTAATTGCATACGGAATCGCCAGATTAGTGTCATTTTGGCAGGCCACTGCTTGGTAACCCAAGCTGCGAATGTATTGCGCCACAGCCAATAGAATGACCGCATCGTCGGCATAGCCAATAGCTGGTGCGGTACTCGCGGTGCTTGATGGCGAGGTACGTATTAATTCGTAGTCCATTGCTTTCGCCAGCACCACCACATTAGTCAGGCCTTCGGGCAATTCTAGCGGTTCATTACTGAGCGTTCTCGCACTGAATTTCCCGACATAGTTTAGCCGCTCTTCGTAATCGGTAATACCGACCAAATCCGCGCCGTACAACTTGGCAACTTTCTTGATTTCAACGGAAGCTTGTACAGGATCTTCAATTGATACGGGGTCTAGTTTAGGCGGTATATGCGGCTTGAAATTGTCCCAGAAGCCATCACGACGATCTTCGGTTTTGTGTCGCTCGGCGAGCATTTCAGTAACAACCCAGGGGCCATTGCGCAACGCATAATCATGCGCTTCATAGCCATCTGCGTCACGCGATCGCTCAGTCGGTTTAACGAACGAGCGAAAGAATTTATACACCATCTTGTTCTGGACTTTCTTATCCCAAAAGCCACGACAGAACATGTCATTGGGCTGATTGAACGGCTCAAATTCGGGTGTGATGGTGATATTTTCGAAGCCACAAAGTGCTTCGTTTTGTGTCGGCGCGAAATTCTTGGTCGGCTTTAAATTGTCTGGATTAAACTCGTCAGCTGTTTTCATGTCCGCCATATTTACCCACCTTACTAAATGAATTTAACTGCCACGAGCCCTCACCGAAGACACGCATTGCGATAACTGCCCGCTAATCTTTACTCCCAACTCTCAGACTGTTAACACTGAAACGATAATTAGCCTGCAACTGCCGAGGACATTTCGCTGTTTAGCTGTGCACCCGACTCTTCGGCTAGCGCGGCATCACGCAGACGCGTAATCACCTGGCTCGGCTCAGATTTGCTCATGATCTTCGGTAGACTCGCTACAATGCTCGAGTAATTCGCCCAACCACGCTCATGGGTATCACCGTAACCTTTAATCAACCGCTGGCATTGCGCTAGCGACACGCCGCTTTGATAATCGCTGCTAGCAGTGCTCGCAACTAGATTTAACCAGTCGTCGATACGTGTATGCTCGCGCTTAAAGCGCAACGTGCTACGCCGAATACCTCTAAATTTTGCGGTAACGTAGAGCATGAGAAAGCCGCCTAGCTTTGACGTATTGATTTTTCGCTCCTTACAAAAGTAGCTAACCATTGCGCGCAGTGGCGCGACGTTCAATATCATGTTGCCAAACCAACTTGGCATGGTATCGGCAATCTCTTCCAAGCGCGGATGCATAAACTCAACCACATGCACCACATCACCGGGTTTAGCTTTAACATGGTCTTTATAACGGGTAAAACGCTGCTGCCGGATCTTTAAATCCGCCACCCGAATGGTGTCTTCATACGACATCCATAATGCAAGGTAACGTGCGACTTCACGCGTTAAGGCAAACTGTTGCGATTCGCCGCCATTCGCTAGATCCGTGTCTAAAACCTTAATCAATTGCTGTAAATATTCGTCGGCGTAAGCGATATCTTGATAATCAACTAAGCGCTTGATGCCTTCTACGGCAAATTCGTGGGCTTGCTCAGGCAATACGCTTTTTATAGTGTTCAACAAAGCTTGCAACTTTGGCTGCGTGGCAGTCGGAAACCTAAACTCCTGCGCAGAGGATGTGCTATCGGAAACCGCATGAGTATTGTTTAGCAGCGCTTGCGCTCGTGCATAACCCGCATTAAAACCGGCTAAATTTGATTCAACCGCTTTGCCACCCTGACGAATCACTTGCTCAAACTGCTCGCGTTCAAATGGCAGCTGATTACTGCCCGCCAATGAACCAAACAAGATAGCACTGATCATGCATCCGGTATCAATCGCCGTTTGCTGCATATCAAAGCCAATAAAATTTTTGGCATGCTCACGGGCACCAGCAATGATTAACTCCGAATTTGCGCGGCCGTCGCCAAGCACTTCTTTCTCGGCTTGCGAATACAGACGATGCGTTGACACAATAAAAGTGGTTTGCTCAGGCGTGACCAATCCACGGGTTACCGCACGACCGGCTTCGACCAGTTCTCCAGCCACCACGATATCGACATCACCTTCAACCGGCATCAAGGCCATCACCGGCTCTTTGGCGGCCTGCTTAGAGAGTTCTTCAGGAAACAACTCAATATAGTAAATGGTGGAACCGGTTCGCTGCGCAACACCCGGTACAGAAGTGTACTGAGCGTAATATTGATTGCTCTCGGCCAGCGCGACCATCCACGCGGATAGAACGCCACCACCTTGTCCACCCATTGCCGCAATCGCCAACTTGATTGGCTGTTTCGTCGTATTTGTCATCGCCTTAATCTTCCATCGCCCATCGCGCACGCTTCTTTTCAATGCCGTTTTGTAAAAATCGAATGATGGATTGGCCTACTGAGTATCTAACTCGCTCGAACCAACCAGGGTTACGTACATAGTCTGCTCTGAAAAATGACGGACACAACACCGCCGCATGCGCAACTTCACCGCACACACCACAACCAACACAACTTTCTTCAACCTTGGCAACCGGGTCTTCTCGCAATGGATCAGGGTTATCCGCAATTGACAACGACGGGCAACCAGACAAACGAATACAGGAATGATCACCGGTGCAAACATCGTCATCGATACCAAATTTTTGTTCGACCACGCGCTTGCCTTGTTTTACTCGCTCTACCCGTAATGGCTTTTCACGACGCGTTTTATTAAGCATGCACTCGCCTTCAGCAATGATCACTTTAGGGCCGACATGATCGGTCGTCATTGCATCACGTAAGGTTTGTAGGCTTTGCTTAATATTGTAAGTTTGAGTCCGCCTGACCCAACTAACGCCAACGCCTTTTACCGCGTCAACAATCGGGATTTTATATTGGCGGCTGTTCGCAACTGCCTTTGAAGAAGGTATCCACTGACCGCCGGTTGCCGCCGAATAACCGTTGTCGACAATCACCGTAATGCCGTCGTGCTCATTCTCAACTGAATTACCAATTCCGCTGGTTAAGCCGTTGTGCCAAAACCCGCCATCGCCCATCAAACTGATCGGCCGACGTGTGTGTTTTAAATTTAGTGCCGATGAACTGGCCGCGCCGAGACCGTAGCCAACAATGGTGTTGCCTAAGTTAAATGGCGCGAGCGTAGCAAACGAGTGACAACCAATGTCCGCACTCACTTGTAGTGGCCCAACTTCTCGTTGTAGCAACTTCATGGCTGTAAAGAACGGACGCTCCGGACATCCGGTGCATAAGCCTGGTGGCCGTGCCGGTACGGTTTTAGCGATACTTTCAATTGGAATACTGATCTCGCGCACCGCCTTTTTAGGTGCTTCAAGCAATTCCGGTTGGGAGTTTTCGATAAACGCTTTAACGCCTTTGCGTAACACCGCGCCAGTGTATTCACCAGCCTTGAGTAACACGTCTTTACCGTAGACCTTGGTAGCAATATCAGCTTTACGCAATATGCTATGTAAATTCTGCTCTATGAAATCCGGCTGACCTTCTTCAATCATCAGCACCGCATCTTTGTCACGACAGAAACTCTCAAGCTCATCATCTACCAGCGGATAAGACACATTCATAACGTACAGAGGAATCGCCGAGTTACCAAAACTGTCAGACAAACCTAAGCCTTGTAGCGCACGAATAACCCCGTTGTAGTGACCACCTAAGGTGATAATGCCAACGCGATCAGTTCTTGCACCAGGCATTAATTCGTTCAGCTTAGCCTTACGAATGTAATCGAGCGCCGCGGGCCATCGGTCATTAATCTTCTCTTGCTCATGACGAAAGGTATGCGGAGGAAGAATAATGGCATCGCCAGCACCAACTGGATTATCGAGTGCATCTTTGCGACTGAACAAGGCTTTCTTATTGTCCTTTGCAATAAACCGACCATGCATATGACACGCACGAATACGCATTTGATACATCACCGGCGTATGGCTGGCTTCCGACAAGCGAAAACCATGTTCAACCATCTCAGTCATGGTGTCTAAGTTGGGGCGCGGGTCCATCAGCCACATTTGTGATTTCATTGCAAAAGCGTGGGTCCGCTCTTGCATAATACTGGCGCCTTCGCCGTAGTCTTCACCAAGGATAATCAGCGCTCCGCCCTTAACCCCTGCCGACGCGATATTCGACAACGCATCAGAAGCGACATTAGTGCCAACCGTTGACTTCCACGTCACTGCTCCACGCAAGGGATAATTGATGGATGCCGCCAACATAGCCGCGGCGGTTGCTTCACTCGCCGAGCTCTCAAAATGCACATCAAGCTCTTCAAGCACATCATGGGCGTCAGCCAGCACGTCCATCAAATGCGACACCGGCGCACCTTGATAACCGCCTACATACGAGACCCCAGATTGCAGCAGTGCTTTAGTGACCGCCAAAATGCCTTCACCATGAAACTCGTCGCCATCGCCCAGACGTAACTTTTGTATTTCTTTGACGAACGAACGCTCAGCCATCTAGATGCTCCTACTTAAAGTGATCACAATTACCATACTCGGATTAGTATCTTGCCACTAATATTAAACAGCTTACTTGTATTACGTGCCTCACTGGGCAGGCTCTTGTGCGCGATCTGGCACTAAGGCTAATACACGTAATGGACTACCCGAGCCATTCAAAATTTTCAACGGCGCGCTAATGATTACAGCGCCAGTCGCTGGCAACTGATCGAGGTTGGTCATGCATTGCAGCCCGTACTTGCCAGACCCCATGAAAAAATAATGATGTGGATACGGCGGATCAAAACTAAACGCTTGGCCAGCATCAGTTCCTACCGTTTCACAACCAAAGCCTAAGACATCACGCTCTTCTATCATCCAACGACAAGCCGCTACGTCAGGGCCCGGCGAATGTGCGCCGTCTTCTTGCATATTAGTGTAATTATCAGGATCAGCGACTTTACGCCAATCTGAACGCAGGAATACCCAACAGCCAGCAGGAATAGTACCGTGCTCGGCTTCCCACTTTTGCAGATGCTCAACCGTTAAGATAAAACCTTTATCAGCCGCAACTTCTTTGGAGCAATCGATCACCACTACTGGCGCAATCATGTTTTCCACAATGAGTGTGTCAGTCGAACCATTGGGTAAATCTTTACCGGTTACCCAATGACATGGTGCATCAAAATGCGTACCAGTATGCTCACTCAAGGTAATGTTTTGCCAGTACCAAGCAGGGCCGTCACCATCATACTTAGAGATAACTTCCGCACTAAATGGCAACGCCTGTTTGAACTCTTCCGGCAATTGAATAGTCGGGTATTCAGGGCGTAAGGTCTCAGTAAGATCGACCATCTTAATTCCGCCTTGCGCTATTTCGGTAATCAAACCGTTTAATACTGTTGCTGACATACATTATCCTCTTGTGTTGATCTGACTAAATTATTCCGCATCTTCATGCGTTTCTAACTCATTTAAGAAAACTCAACGTTGAGTTATTGCTAATCCTCAATTGGAACTAGCCCATCTACCTATCAAGCGCTGCAGCCTATAACTCGCTGCTGCCTATCAAGCGCTGCTGCCTATAACTCGCTGCAGCGCTAATCGCACTCAGACTTAACACATACTCGATAGTAAGCCGATGTGTTACTGACAGCGCTCGATAATCATCGACAAACCCTGACCGACGCCAACGCACATGGTGCACAAAGCATAGCGGCCGTGTGTTCTTTCAAGTTGCCGCAAAGCGGTATAGACAATGCGTGCACCGGACATACCTAAGGGATGACCGAGTGCAATACCACCGCCGTTTACATTAACCCGCGGATCGTCATCGGCAATTTCAAGCCCGCGCAATACCGACAAAGCCTGTACTGCGAACGCTTCATTGAGTTCTATAACATCAATATCCGCCAACGACAGCCCGGCGATATTCAATACTTTGTGAGTCGCAGGCACTGGTCCTATGCCCATAAATTTCGGCTCGACGCCGACGCTGGCCATGGCCACAATACGACCGCGTGGCGCCAAACCGTATTTTGATATGCCGCTATCGCTGGCTAACAATAGCGCGCAGGCGCCGTCATTAACGCCGGAGGCATTGCCGGCAGTTACCGAACCGTCAACTCTAAACGGCGTCGACAATTTAGCTAATTTTTCAACGCTGGTATCTGCGCGAATATGCTCATCGTGCTCAACCTTAAATGGCTCACCACGGCGCTGAACGATCTCGACAGGGACGATTTCATCCGCAAAAAAACCACAGGCTTGCGCTGCACCGGCCTTGTGCTGACTAGCCGCCGCAAAGGTGTCTTGATCCGCTCGGGAAACGTGGTACTTCTCGGCTAGGTTTTCAGCGGTCTCAGGCATCGATTCAGTACCGTATTGCGCCTGCAGAGCCTTATTGATAAAACGCCAACCAATCGTGGTATCAAATATCTGCGCGTTACGACTAAATGCCGTGTCGGCTTTGGGCATCACCAATGGCGACCGAGACATCGATTCGACGCCTCCCGCCACGATAATTTCGGCCTCGTTTAACTTCAGTGCGCGAGCAGCTTGGCCAACAGCCTCCATGCCCGAACCACACAAACGATTTACCGTCACACCGGCAACCGCCACGTCTAAACCAGCCAATAGCGATGCCATGCGCGCCACATTTCGATTGTCTTCGCCGGCCTGATTGGCACAACCTAGAATTACCTCATCTACTACCGACCAATCAAGATTTGGGTTTCGTGCTTTGAGTTCGCGAATTGGAATAGCCGCAAGGTCATCAGCACGCACACTCGACAGCGCGCCGCCGTAACGACCGATGGGCGTTCGAATCCCATCACAGATATACGCATTATTGGTAGCAGGTTTGGGCATGACTGACATCGCTTATGTTTCTAACATTAATTGCTTCAGCTCAGGTGGAATCTCACTAGCATTAATTCCACCTCCGCCGGTCTTCTCGATATACACCATCGTGAGATTACCTTTAAGGCGTACCTCATCGTCGCAAACCGCTTCTAACACGATACTGATCGAGCTCCGACCAACCTTCTCGACCGTCAGCGCAAAAGTCAATACATCGCCTAGCCGACTCGGCAGTTTAAAATCGACATCAATATGAACCACCGGCACACCAGCATTGAGGTCTTCATGTAAACGCTGAAAGTCGTAACCTAATTGCCCTTCACACCACTCTTCAATCACTTGATTGAACATTTCGAAGTAACGCGGGTAGAACACCAAGCCGGCAAAATCGACATGGTTAAACCTTACTTTAATATCGGTGTTGAACATTTTAATTAGGCTCGCATGTCGGTGTCAGAATCAATCGGCTAAGTGCTATTGAAATGCCTGCAGCCCAGTTTGAGCCCGACCAAGAATCAACGCATGGATGTCGTGTGTGCCCTCATAAGTGTTAACCGCTTCGAGGTTCATTGCGTGGCGAATAATATGATACTCATCAGCCACCCCATTTCCGCCGTGCATATCACGTGCGACGCGCGCAATATCGAGTGCTTTACCACAGTTGTTGCGCTTCATAAGTGACACCGATTCCGGCCCTGTTGCACCTTGGTCAATAGCGCGACCAACTGCTAATGCACCGTTTAAACCAAGCGCAATTTCAGTTTGCATGTCTGCCAACTTCTTCTGTATTAATTGGTTCGCAGCGAGCGGTCGACCGAACTGTTTTCGCTCCATTGTGTATTGACGTGCAGCGTGCCAGCAAAACTCCGCCGCCCCCATAGAACCCCACGCAATACCGTAGCGCGCTCGGTTAAGACAGCCGAATGGACCGCCTAATCCAGAGATATTTGGCAGGAGATTTTCTTCTGGAACAAACACTTCATCCATAACGATTTCCCCAGTAATAGATGCTCTTAGAGAGAACTTACCCTCTATCTTCGGCGCGCTCAGACCTTCCCAACCTTGTTCCAGAATAAATCCCCGAATCTTCCCATCATCGGTTTTTCCCCACACAACAAACACATCAGCGATCGGCGAATTTGTGATCCACATTTTCGCGCCGCTCAATTTATAACCGCCGTCCACAGAGCGGGCTCGCGTAATCATCGAGCCTGGATCTGAGCCATGATCTGGCTCAGTTAAACCAAAACAACCCACATGCTCGCCAGAAGCCAGCTTAGGGAGATATTTATTCCGCTGCTCTTCCGAGCCATACGCATAGATTGGATACATTACTAAGCTTGATTGAACACTCATCGCTGAGCGATAACCGGAATCGACACGCTCAACTTCGCGCGCAATCAAACCATAGCTAACGTAATTAAGTCCGGAGCCGCCATATTGCTCAGGCAATGTGGCACCGAGTAAACCGAGCTCACCGAACTGGGTCATGATCGATCTATCGAAAACCTCATTGCGATTTGCTTCAACGATGCCAGGCATAAGCTTGTCTTGGCAGAACGCGTGAGCGGTCTCCATAACCATGCGCTCTTCGTCAGACAAATTATTGTTAAAGCACAGAGGGTCTTCCCAATTGAAGGTACCTTCTACAGTAGCGATGTTGCCAGTCACAGCGATCTCCGAATTACAAATTGATTAGGCACGCGGCCTCAGATGATTAGAATATTCATACACAAGATTGTTTATGTCAATAAGTTTCTTACTTAAAACATTTATATTGACAACTAAGTTGGCTAAACCTTAGTATTCCACTGCACACTAAAAATAAAATCGACGATGATGAATAATCCATTACAAGGCAAGCACGCAATTATCACTGGTGGTGGTACCGGAATTGGCGCCGCAATAGCGGACACACTGACCGAACTTGGCGCGCGCGTAACGTTAATGGGGCGGCGCTTAGACGTGTTGAGTGACAAGGCCGACAGCTTGGCTGGAGCCTCCGCAATCGCGGTAGATGTATGTGACGAGGCCTCAGTAACTAGCGCCTTTGCACAAGCTGGTGACTACGACATTTTAATTAACAATGCCGGTTTAGCGCAGAGCGCGCCAGTCAATAGAACGTCGCTAGCGCATTGGGACAAGACCATCAGTGTTAATTTGACGGGAGTTTTTCTCTGCTCAAAACACGCTGTCGATATGTTAAGAAAGAAAGACTATGGACGCATAATTACCATTGCCAGCACCGCTGGCTTGACTGGCTACGGCTATGTCAGCGCATACTGTGCGGCCAAACACGGCGCAATTGGCTTTACCAAGGCGCTCGCAAAAGAGATGGCCAGAACCGCAACCACCGTGAACGCGGTATGCCCGGGATACACCGAAACCGCCATATTAAGCGACACCATAGCTAACATTGTCAGTAAAACCGGTTGCACTGAGCAAGCCGCGCGAGATCAGTTATTAGTCGATAACCCGCAGAAAAAATTTATCCAGCCCAATGAAGTCGCGAGCATTACCGCCTCATTATGTTTGGCGGCAAGCAATTCAATTACTGGGCAAGCCATTGCGGTTGACGGGGGAGAGACGGCTTAGTGCTAAACAGACTTTTAAATAAGCGGTATCCTAACCGTTTGATATACCAAAGTTAGATCGACCAGAGGGAAGAATAATGAGTCAAGTAGCCATTCCAAGATCAGCTCGCATAGATTCGAGCAAACTGACAAAGTCGCGTAGCAAACAAGCGCTCCGCTTATGGCTGCGCCTGTTTTCATGTCAATCGATGATCGAAGACATTATTCGTGTTCGCTTGCGCGACGATCATGGCATTACGCTTCCTCAATTCGATGTATTAGCCGAGCTTGATAATGCTGACGAACCGTTGACCATGTCGGAATTGTCGCAACACTTAGTAGTATCCAACGGCAATATCACTGGCGTTATCGATCGACTGGAACGCGAAAAATTTCTCAAACGCGTACGCTCTGACCAAGACCGCCGAGTTCAGTACATTCAGTTAACCGATAGCGGTCAAGAGCGTTTCAAAGCGATCGCTGCCGAACATGAAACTTGGGTCGCCGATTTATTTTCAGCACTAGATCGGGACGAAGTTGACCAAATGATCAATACCCTTAAGAAAACCAAAGAGTCGATTCAGGGCAAATCCAACAAAACTTAAAGACACAACATCCATGAAAGATAAGCCTTCACATTTCAAGCTCGACATCAACGATCAGGTTGCGACCATCACGATTAATCGTCCTGAGCGCAAAAACCCTTTAACCTTTGAGTCTTACGCTGAACTTCGCGATTACTTTCGCGACTTGGTTTATCGAGATGACATCAAAGCCGTGGTGTTAACCGGAGCCGGCGGCAACTTCAGCTCAGGTGGTGATGTGCATGAGATCATTGGCCCGCTAACCAGAATGGAAATGCCCGAACTGTTGGCATTCACCAGAATGACCGGCGACCTAATTAAGGCCATGCGCGCCTGTCCACAACCGATTATTGCCGCGGTCGACGGAATTTGTGTTGGTGCTGGCGCGATAATGGCAATGGCCAGCGACATTCGGTTGGCAACTCCGTCTGCCAAAACCGCGTTTCTATTCACGCGGGTAGGTTTAGCCGGTTGCGACATGGGCGCATGCGCCATATTACCGCGCATTATTGGCCAAGGGCGCGCCTCTGACTTGCTATATACCGGCCGCAATATGAGTGCCGACGAAGGTGAACGATGGGGTTATTTCAATCGCATCTGTGATTCTGAATCTTTGCTCGAAGAAGCTACCGCATACGCCAATAGGTTAGTTAGCGGACCCAACTTTGCGCACGGCATGACCAAAACAATGCTCCACCAAGAGTGGAATATGAGCATAGACCAAGCGATAGAAGCCGAAGCTCAAGCACAAGCGATCTGCATGAAGACCCAAGATTTTAAGCGCGCTTATGATGCGTTTGCCAATAAGAAAACGCCCGAATTCAAAGGGGATTAACTATGTCTGACAAGTCTTTTTTAGATTGGCCGTTCTTCGATGCTAAACATAAAACACTCGCGCTAGATCTTGAAAAATGGTGTGACGCCAATCTTGATGATGAACATCCACACGACATTGATCAAGCCTGTCGAGACCTAGTTGAAAAATTGGCCGCCGGCGGTTGGCTGACCTATGCCGCACCAGTAGCCAACCAATACGGTGAAGTCAAACTAGACGTAAGATCACTCTGTATTATCCGCGAAACTCTCGCGCGCTATTCAGGGTTGGCAGATTTTTCTTTCGCCATGCAAGGCTTGGGTAGCGGGTCAATCTCGCTCTTCGGCACACCGGCAATAAAAGACCACTACCTACCACGTGTTCGCAACGGGCAAAATATTGCCGCATTTGCATTGTCCGAACTCGAAGCCGGTTCTGACGTCGCGGCAATGCAGACCAGCGCAGTACTCGACGGCGATGAATACATTATCAATGGTAGCAAAACCTGGATATCTAACGGCGGTATTGCTGACCATTATGTAGTGTTCGCGCGCACCGGAGAAATGCCTGGATCCAAAGGACTAAGTGCATTTGTAGTTGACGCCGACACTGCCGGGCTGAGCATTGAAGAACGCATCGAAGTCATTGCTCCGCACCCTCTAGCAACGCTTAAGTTCACCGATATGCGCGTGCCCAAGCAAAACCTATTGGGCAACCCTGGTGAAGGCTTTAGGGTTGCCATGGCCACCTTAGATATTTTTCGCTCTACGGTCGGTGCGGCATCGATGGGCTTTGCACGCAGAGCGCTCGACGAGAGTTTACACCGAGCCAATACCCGAGAACTATTCGGCGCACCGTTGTTTGACCTGCAAGCAACGCAGACCAAAATTGCCGATATGGCGGTGGATATCGATGCCAGCGCGCTGTTAATTTATCGCGCAGCGTGGACCAAAGACTGCGTTAAAGATCGTGTGACTCGCGAAGCGGCAATGGCCAAACTTTACGCCACAGAATCAGCACAGAAATCCATCGACCAAGCGGTTCAGTTATTTGGCGGCATGGGCGTGAAGAAAGGCTGCATCGTTGAAAGCCTGTATCGTGAAGTACGAGCACTAAGGATTTATGAAGGCGCCTCGGAAGTCCAAAAAACCATTATCGCCAATCAAACCAATCAGCTTTTTAAAGCGCAAAGCATTTAGATCTGCAATAGTTAAATAGTTATGAGAAAGATTTTACAACCAGAAGGATGGCGACAACCGAAAGGCTACTCTAATGGCATATTGGCGCAAGGGCCGATGGTGTTCACCGGTGGAATAATTGGCTGGGACGAGCAAGAAATCATCCAATCCGACCACCTCGCTGACCAAGTTCGTCAAGCACTGCTAAACACTGTTGCGGTTTTAAATGAAGCCAATGCCAAACCCGAGCACATCGTCAGAATGACTTGGTATGTAACCGACAAACAAGCCTATTTGGAACAAGGCAAGGAAATCGGCCAGCATTATCGTGAAATCTTAGGTAAGAATTTTCCAGCCATGGCGCTAGTACAAGTGTTAGCGCTAGTTGAAGACAAGGCAAAAGTCGAGATTGAAACGACCGCTGTCATTAGTTAGTCAAAAGCGTTTTACTAGCCCCCTCAATAAACCCTTAATGCGCCGGCTGCCAACGGCGTATTAAGCGGGTCAACACCGTCATCCCGAGCTCCTTTATAGCGACGCGCAACATTAATGGCTCGCCGCTCAAGCCCGTAACTTAATTCTATTCGCTGTTAGCTAAATAGCCAGCCTTGCACGCGCGAGCCGGACAAAAAAAAGCGAGTATCATCCACGCGATACTCGCCTAAAAAATAAGTGCAGGAGGATATAGCGCACTTAGAACTACCTTTAACTCAATTCTTTTCGCCCCAGCGCCAGTGCCAAAGCATCATTCGGCGACGGTGGTTTAGCATTAATGCGCAACTCTCGCATTTCATCGCTCTCACGCTTAGCCAATAACCCAGCTTGAAACTTACCCGAGGTGTATTGCTCAGGCCAATGCTGCTCACTGTGGCCGTAGCGCGCCGCTTCTTGCAGCACCATATTTGGATTGGTTAGCAATGGTCGGGCAAACGCCACAAAGTCAGTACGGCCTGCGGCTACCAAGGTGTTGGCTTGATCAATACTTGAGATATTGCCCGCCACAATGGTGGGAATACCAACCTCATTGCGCACTTGATCGGCAAACGGCACCTGAAACATACGACCGTAAACTGGCTTTTCGGCCTTAGTCACCTGCCCTGTCGAGACATTGATTACGTCGGCGCCATTGGCTTTAACTAAACGTGCGACTTCGAGCATATCGTCCTCGCTTAACCCATTCTCAATCCAATCGGATGCCGAAATACGCACCGAGATTGGTTTATGTGCCGGCCATACTTCGCGCGCGACTCTCAAGCATTCCAGCGGGAACTTCATGCGGGCATGGATGTCGCCACCATACTCATCGCTGCGAATATTTGTTACAGGACTAATAAAACTCGAGAGCAAATAGCCATGAGCCATGTGAACTTCGATCATGTCGAACCCAGCGGCATCAGCATGGCCTACTGAAACCCGATAGTCTTCGAGCACTTGATCCATATCCGCGCGGCTTGCTTCACGTGGCACCACTGAATTTTCTAAATACGCAATTGGGCTTGCCGAAATAATGTCCCAGCCGCCCTCTTCCAGCGGTTGATCCATGCCATGTTTTGGCAAACGCGTTGCACCTTTACGTCCAGCATGACCTAACTGTGCACAAATTTTTCCTTCGCCGTACTGATGAGTAAAATCGACAATACGCTGCCAATCCTGCGCTTGCTTAGCGGTATACAAACCGGCACAACCAGGCGTGATTCGTGCCAGTTCAGAGATACAAATCATCTCAGTCAGGATCAAGCCAACACCGCCAATCGCGCGACCACCGTAATGAACCAAATGCCAATCGCTAATATCGCCGTCGTGCGCACAGTATTGGCACATCGGGCTCAAGGTGACGCGATTAGGAACGACCATTTCGCCAATCTTATACGGCTGTAAAGCTGGTGGAGCTGGCCTATCATCGGTTTTCGCTATTGCTAAACCAGTCACCTTGGCATTGTGCTTGGCAAACCAGTCGGTAATGCCATCAATGTATTTTTGGTCGCGCAAAGCAAGATTGTCATAGGTAATCTTTTTCGAGCGCGTGATCATGCTGAACTCAGTTTGTTCCGGATCGAATTGATTCAAATAACGATCAGCATGCTCAAACCACTGCAAGCTAACATCGGCCGTGTGTTGCAATATCTCGGTAACTTCGCGACGCGCTGCATCATACGCTGGCAATGTAGCCTCAACTGTTTGGTGCTGTTTAAACGCCTCAAACAATGCAATGCTGTCTTCCATTGCCATTTTGGTACCAGAACCGATAGAAAAGTGCGCGGTGTGTGCGCAATCACCAATGATAATGACGTTGTCATGGTGCCATTTGGCATTCTTAACCACCGGAAAAGTTCTCCAAACCGAGCGATTAGTTAACAATGAATGTCCATCTAAATCTGGCTCGAAGATCTTTTCCATATAGGCTTTAGAGTCTTCTTCAGACATTTGATCTAGCCCGGCACTTTTCCAAGTTTGGTCAGTTGTCTCGACCAACCAAGTCGCTTTACCTTGTTCAAATTGATAAGCATGAACCCAAAACCAGCCATGCTCAGTTTGTCTAAAGATAAACGTGAATGCATCAAGCGGCTTTGACGTTCCTAACCAGCAAAAACGGTTCGGTCGCATATCAATAGTCGTGCCCAACTGCTCTTTAAATTTCTCTCGCAGCAGGCTAGTAATGCCGTCGGCCGCGACCACTAGATCAGCATCGAGTAGCTCGTCAACTTCGGTTATGTCAGTTTCAAAATGTAGGTTCACACCCAGTTCGTCGCATCGCTCGTGAAAGATATTCAACAGCTTGAGGCGCGACATACCAGCGAAACCGTGTCCACCTGAGACAATATTCTTGTCACCGTCTGGTGTTTCAATAACCGTACGAATTTGGTCCCAATAGGCAAACGAATCGACAATTGCCTGAAATGATTTTGCATCATACTCGAGGAAACCGCCCATGGTGTCGTCCGAAAAAACCACACCAAAGCCCCACGTTGCATCACGCGGGCCACGCTCATACAAATGAATGTCGTGCGAAGGATCATGCTTTTTCATTAATAAAGCAAAGTACAGGCCACCAGGCCCTCCGCCCAAAATATTTATTCTCACGTTGTGTTTCTCCGATGAATATAATCGCTAACAAATTATATTTTATGCTTGAACCTTTTAAATGTAAACAATATTTTGTATGATCAAAATATGCGGTACAAGTAGTCACTCCGCGTCGGCAAAAACAACCAACCTATAGATGCAACTTTATATGTGGAAACCCGAAGAGCGGATTCGCTATCAACCAATAGATTGTCAATGGCCTACCCAAGAACAAGCAGCAAACTCTCCGGTATTCCAAACCATTGCGATTGGCCCAATTAGGTTAGCGCAAAAGACATGGATTCCAGCAATGGTTCCTTGGCGCAGCAATGTAGCTGGCGAAGTGACCGAAGATGTAATCCAATGGTACGAGCGATACGCCCAAGGCCAGCCCGGCGCGATCGTCATTGAAGCAACCGGCATTCGCGATGTACCGAGTGGCCCATTATTGCGGATTAGCCATGATCGTTATATTGACGGGCTCAGCGAATTAGTTAAACGCGTCAAAGCCGCAAGCAACAATCAAACCAAAGTGTTAATTCAAATCATCGATTTCTTGGCCATCAAACGTCGTCCAAATCGTGATGCTTTTCTCACTCGATTTCTCAAAATCACGCCACAGCATATTGCCAAACTGAATGCCCCAGATCTGAGCGAAGAGGAACTTAGACAACGCCTAATAGCATTGCCTGACGATGAACTAAAGGACGTTCTAAACCAGCGTGAATACAGTCAACTGAGCCACGGTTACCGAGAATACGTTACCGACCTAGACCTACCACACATCGCCGAACTGCCGGCGGTGCTACCTGATTTGTTCGCCAGCGCAGCATCTCGAGCAGCCAAAGCAGGTTTTGATGGCATCGAACTGCATTACGCACACGCCTACACAATGGCATCGTTTTTGTCAGCCAAGAACAACCGTACCGATGGCTATGGGGGCAGTCGCGAAGCACGTATTAAATTGCCGATCGAAGTCTTTAATAGTGTTCGCAAAGCCGTGGGCCCTGAGGTCGCGGTTGGCTGTCGCTTCTTGACTAATGAATGTATCGACTCAGGGAGCGACTTAGAAGACGCGTGTTATTACGCGGTCGAATTTGCCAAAGCCGGCATGGATTTTCTTTCTCTGTCGCGTGGCGGAAAGTTTGACGATGCGAAACAACCTAAGGTAGGCGCAGCTGCCTACCCGTACACCGGACCGAGCGGCTACGAATGTATGCCCGGACACATATCCGATGAATTCGGTCCATTCGGACGCAATATAGAACCAACCAATGCGGTACGCGCGGCAGTGGTCGCAGCCGGCTATACCACGCCAGTAGTGTGTGCCGGCGGTATCCATAACTTCGAACAAGCTGAACAACTATTGATAGAGAATCAAGCCGACATCGTTGGTATGGCACGTCAGGCAATGGCAGATCCAGATTGGTTTCGCAAAGTCAAAAGTGGCAACGGAAATCAAGTTAAGCTATGTGAGTACACCAACTATTGCGAAGGCTTAGATCAAAAGCATAAACAGGTCACTTGCCAATTATGGGATCGCGAAAAACTCGACGAGCCTAATATTAGAATGAGCCACGACGGCAAACGTCGCTTAGTAGCACCTACTTGGAATCCGGAAACTAAATCATGAGTACCAACACCTTAATCGTCAGCGATGCGTCTAGCAGTACGCTACAGATTCAACTCAACCGACCGCACGCTTATAACGCACTCAACACTGAGATGCTTTGCGCCATCGGCCAACACTTGCACGACGCCCAACAGCGTACTGAAATCCAATGTGTGGTCATTACCGGTAATGAAAAAGCCTTCGCTGCAGGTTCTGATGTCACGGAAATACAAGCGATCAACACCGGCAGCTATCCAGAGCGTGAACGCAGCGTAGCGTGGCAGCAAATAAGAAGCTTCCCAAAACCGATTATCGCTGCCGTTAATGGTTTTGCTTTCGGAGGTGGTTGTGAGTTGGCTATGCACGCGGATATTTTAATCGCTAGTAACACAGCGCAATTTGCCCAACCCGAAGTTAAGCTTGGGCTAATGCCAGGCGCTGGCGGCAGCCAATATTTACCGGCTCGAGTTGGCAAAGCGACCGCCATGCTTATGAACCTAACTGGCATGAAAGTTAGCGCGCAACGGGCACTTGAAATTGGCTTAATTAGTGAACTGGTAGATGCCGATGATGCACTGCCTAGAGCCTTAGAGATCGCCGAACTCATGTCGAGCATGTCGCAATCCGCGCTGATTGCCAATAAACGCAGTGTCTTGCGCTCCTTCGAGTGTCCGCAACAAGAAGCCTTACTGTTTGAGCGCACACTATTTCTCGAACAAGCTCGCTCCGACGATGGCATCGAAGGCGTCACTGCCTTCCTCGACAAGAGACAGCCTAATTTCAACGCGTGATCAACGGCTTATCTTTTAACCACTTAGCATTTTCTTGTTTAACGGCTATTTGTTTAACAGCTTTTAGCCTAACCTCAATAGCCCAATGACTAATATAATGTCCAAAACAATCAACACCAATGCCAATATTGCGGTGATTGGCGCAGGCGTCATGGGCGCAGGTATTGCCCAAGTTGCGGCAAGTAAAGGTTACTCTGTTAAGTTGTGTGACCGCTCCCAAGACATCTTGGATAAAGCCTACTCAGACCTAACCGCTAGCCTGCAAAAACGCGTCAATAAAGGCAAGATTAGTGACCAAGACATGGCGCGTCTGCTGGCTAATATTGAACTGGTTGTCGAGCTAGACCAACTCGCAGATTGTGCGCTGGCAATCGAAGTCATTATCGAAAATTTAGAGATCAAACAGTCGCTATTCAAACAACTCGAATCAATACTCGCGGCTGACGCGATAATCGCAAGCAATACTTCATCGTTTTCCATTTCAGCGCTGGCCAAGCAGCTCGACCACCCTGAACGATTTGTTGGCATGCACTTCTTTAACCCTGCGCCGATATTAAAATTGGTAGAAGTAGTCAGCGGACTCAAAACCGACGATCAAGTCGCTGACGCTATCGTCGCATTAGCTAAAGAATGGGGCAAACAACCGGTCAAAGTAACGTCGTCGCCCGGTTTTATTGTGAACCGAGTAGCACGCCCCTATTACGCTGAAGCCTTAAAATCTCTACAAGAAGGCGCAGCGGATGTAGCCAGCATTGACGCTATCATGCGTGACGCGATGGGCTTCAAACTCGGACCGTTCCAGCTCATCGATTTAATTGGTCTGGATATTAATCAAGCCGCAACCGAATCGATCTATAACGCCTACTTCCAAGATCCGCGTTTCAGACCATCAGTGCTATTAAATGACATGGTCGACGCCGGCCTGTTGGGGAGAAAATCTGGTCAGGGCTTTTATGATTATCGTGATGGAGCAAGTCAACAAGAGCCACTTTACTGCCTCGCTAGCGACAAGCCCAGCACCTCACACATCGAGGTTTACGGAGACCTCGGGCTAGCCGAGTCTTTGGTCGATCTTGCCCAAGAAGAGAATATCAAAGTATCTCGCATAAGCAGTGAACACGCCTATATTAAGCTTGGTGACGCTTGCCTGAAAATGAGCAATGGCTTAACGGCTACTGACCTAGCCGCGCGAAACGAGCAGCCCAACACGGTCCTATTTGACCTTACTCGTGACTACGCAACATCACCGTTGCTCGCCATCAGTTGCGCGGCCAACGCCAACACCGAGGCCGTTCAACAAGTCATTGATTTTATCCATCAGCTTGGAAAAAAGGTGATCATGCTCAAGGATGTACCCGGTCTCGTGGTACTACGAACCATGTGCATGTTGGCCAATGAAGCAGCGGACACCACCAACCAAGGGGTTGCTGATGCAACGTCAATTGACATGGCCATGCAACTGGGAGTGGCATATCCAGTTGGCCCAATTCAATGGGCTGACGCATTTGGATTTAGCAATACCGTATCCGTATTGCAGAATATTCATCACTCTTATGGCGAAGAACGATACCGCTGCTCGCCTTGGTTGAAGACGCAAGCCTTGAGCTAACTCATCCTGCACAGACTAAACCAAAAAAAGCCCAACTCGAATACTGACTAAGCAGCACCGAGTTGGGCTATTTTTCTGAACTACTTCAAACCATGCTCATTCACGAGGGCTAGGATTAAGACGCCGCGTTAATTTGCGCTGTCGCTTCTATCTCGATCAAGAAATCTGGCATTGCAAGCGCTTGCACGCCAATCCAGGTATTGGCGGCTGGTGTTACGTCACCCCAAAACTCACCAAGCGCTTGCCCGATGGGCTCGATCAATGATGGATCGTGATTAACCACATAAGTGCGGATTCGCACGATGTCACTAACGCTGGCGCCAGACTCAGCCAACACCACATTCAAGTTAGCCAACGCTTGACGCGCCTGAGCGCCGACATCACCTTGGCCAACCACATTGTAGTCTTTATCCCAAGCAACCTGACCTGAGCAATGAATGGTCACTGCACAGTCAGACTTTACCGCGTGAGAAAAACCGTAGTTCACACTCGCGTAAAGCTCTTCAGGATTAATTTTTTCGATGCTCATAAGCTATGCCTCTTAATAGTTGTCGTTTACCGTAGAATACGATGTTATAGATTTTCGTCAAAATAACGCGTGATGGTCGAGAAAACATGTAAGCGATAGTCGCTAATACCATGCCGCTGATTTGGATATATCAGCATGTCGAACTGCTTATTCGCCTTAATCAATGACTCCGCGAACTGCAAGGTAAAGGCATACTTAACATTTTCATCGCCAGTACCGTGTACCAGCATTAACTTGCCTTCTAACTTGTCAGCAAAATTGATGAGGTTCATCGCGGCATACCCTTCAGGGTTTTCCGCCGGGCTGCCCATCCAACGCTCTACACCAACAGCTTGGTAACGAGTTAGGTCAATTACTGGCGCAACACTAACAGCTACCTTGAATCGAGGTGCGGCCTTGGTCATAAGCGCTGCGGCTAAGTAACCACCGCCACTCCAACCCCAGAAACCAATTCGTTCGTCATCAATCCACGGCAAGGTCTTCAGGTAATCCACGCCCTGTATATAGTCGAGAACCGCGTACTTACCGTACTCACCATAAGTTAGGTTTTTAGCTTTCTTGCCGCGACCAGTGGTTGTCCGGTTATCCATCGCGAAAATCACATAGCCCTGTTGAGCCAAATAACGATGCCACAAATCTTGCGTTGGACCACGTTGTGTTCCCCAGCGGTTCACAACAACCTGCGAACCGGCATTACCATAGCCGTAACTCACAACCGGGTATTTTTTAGACGGATCAAAATTTGGCGGCTTAATAAAGAAGCCATTTAGCTCAATACCATCATCGGTCTTAAACGTAATAAATTCAGTATGCGTTAGCGCGTAATCATTTAATGCTGGCACTGAGTTGCTAACCAGCGTCTGCAATGATTCGCCAGCAGCGGATACCAACGCTAACGATTGCGGTGTACGCGCATCTGAATGAATTGCGAGTGCGTAACGGGCATCTGGCGAGAGCTGCCAAATGTGCCAACCGGAGCGGGCAGTCAGTTTTTCTAGTCTAGCGTCGCC
Organism: Arenicella xantha; assembly: GCF_003315245.1. Classification (NCBI taxonomy): domain Bacteria; kingdom Pseudomonadati; phylum Pseudomonadota; class Gammaproteobacteria; order Arenicellales; family Arenicellaceae; genus Arenicella; species Arenicella xantha. The sequence continues at coordinate 1,119,386 of NZ_QNRT01000001.1, forward strand.
AAGATTAACCCTATACACATGCTGGTCGATCAATGAATCTTTCTTGGCGTAAAAATAGACCCAACCATCCGCTTCGTCGACCCCGAGCACCGCATCAACCGACCAGTTCCCCTTGGTAACAACTTGTTCTTCACCACTCTCAGCTATACGATAAATATGCCGAAAGCCACTTTTTTCGCTAGTCCAAATCACCGAACCATCAGTCAAAGACTGCAGGTCGTTGGTGATATCGATCCACGCTGGATCAGTATCGGTAAGCACTAGCTTGACTTCTTTTTTGCCTACCTCCTTATCCGACCCATTACCTACCTCAGCATACCAAAGCTTTAAAGTATCTTGGTCGCGAGCTAAGTGCTGAATATAGACGCCATTGGATTTTGCATCCCAATGCATTTGCGGCAAGTAGTCGTCGGGGTCATGCCCAACATCGACCCATTGTGTGTCCGCCGACGCCAAGCTGTACACGCCAACTTTATTAACCGAATGTTTCTCACCTGCGTTCGGGTAATGGAACCGTCGAACTTCGCTGTAACTATGCAGTTCATCGATCATTGGATAGAATTTTACATCGGTAGCATCCATGCGCCAGAACGCAATATGGCTACTATCAGGCGACCAGCGCCAAGCATCCAATGGACCAAATTCACTACTACCATAATCAAACACACCATTGAAAATGTCGCCGTTACCGTCCTGAGTTACTGGTTTAACCTTGCCAGAACTGAGGTCCGCAACATAAACATTGTTCTCAAACACGAACCCTGCATGTTTGCCGTTCGGTGCCAGTTTGACGAGCTGCAATTGCTGGCCTGCTGTGCCTAGTGGGCGTAGACTTTTATCGCTGCTTTGATACACATACCAAGCGGCATAACGATAGCCTTGCCAATCGGTAGTGACAGCGCCTTGCAATAAAAACAACTCATTAGCTGGCTGCCAATAAAAATCGGTGAGACGAAAATCGCTTGGTAAACCACTAATATCATTTAGCGTCAGCGCGGTAGCGAGCTGCTCTGAGCCAACACTACGTTTGACAATGCGCTGACCATTTTCATCTTGTTCTAAAAATGCATATTGATCACCACTCGGCAACCATTTAAGAGCCGTTGGCAGTTGCGATGCAAACTCATCGCTGGCGAAGATTGTTGGCAGATCTAACGCCTTGCCATTTGCGGCATGGGCAACCGGTATCACAATCGAAACCGTAAAAGCGGCAATCAAGATCAATCGCTGTGCGTTCCGCGCCCGTGCAACGGTCGACGCAACTAGACTATACATATTGCACTAGCTCCATTTGATGACCAAAAGGATCTTGCACATACCAAGACAACGAATCTGGAGCGGGACCACCCTCCGATACAATCGGACCTGCTTGAGCAGTACATCCATTGGCAACTAAGTGATCGATAGCCGCAGTGACGTCGTCCACTTCAAGACAGATATGCCGACATCCGACATCGCAGTTTCTTGGTGGCGTGGATTTTGCATCGGCTGGACGATCGTATTGAAACAATTCCATACCTAAGTTGTCACACAATTGCAGCATGGCGATATTCAGCCGTGCATCGACAACATTGACATGCGCTTCGGTCCAATCACGACCATCTTCCATTCGAGGAATTTCAGCTGCGTCAAACGGCCCCATTTGGTAACTTAAAGTTGCGCCCATCACTTCAGTATAGAACTTGATAGCGGCGTCGATATTTTCAACCGTAAGCGACACGTGGTCGGCTTTGCGGAAAGTGGGTTTACTGTCAGTCATGTTTCTGCCTCCGTTAAACAATTAACCAATAAGCATGGTGTAATAAAGAGGTGCCTTATGCACCGCGAGTATAAGTGAAACCACGAGGCCAATAATCAGCACCGCGTTGCGCCACCATTCGGCGCGAAATTCTTTCATAACGCTGGTTTTGTTTACGAGTATCAACATGATCACGTAAACCATTGGGATTACCACCACGTTGATTCCCATCAGCAGCACCACCTTGAGCAAGGCAGGGAATTCCCAGAACGGAGCTAACACCGCTGCTGCTACGACAAACGCAATTACCAAACGATGGTAGTTCTTATTGTCTTTAGAAAAGCGCCATTTCATGCCGAACATATCGAGCATGAAATAGACGGTAATTTGAGCCGTCACCACCAGCGTTGTCATCGCCGCGATGAACAGACCGAGTGAGAAGATTATTGGGCTTAAAAATGACAGAGCTTGTGGCAATGCTCCACGCAACACTGTCGATGCTTGGCCGACATCGGCGAAGCTCGCGTGGTTGGTCAACGAGTGCAGCGCATAACCACCGGCGATCAGCACAAAAATAGCGTAGGCGCCGAAGATAAACCCTAAATTAACGATCGCACCGCGGAAAGCTTCCGCGAGTTGCGCTCGATTGGCACCGGCATTTGCTGCTAGGTAAGGCATACCTAACAAAGCCCCTGGCGCTATCGCGGCACCGACCATAGCTATGATCGAACTGGTCGCAATACGCGGTGAGTCGCTACCCGGTACCGGTAAGTCCGCAGGCAAAGAGGGTATAAACCCAGCCAGAATCGCCTCCCACTCAGTAAACGCACGCATAGCCACAATAAAGAAGCACAGAAACATCACCACCATCAACAGTGACATAACTCGTTGCATACGCTCATAGCCTTGTGAGAAAACTACCCACAAGATAGCCAAACCTAACACCAATGACAGACCTACTTCAAAGCTTAGCGATACAGTAGCCGAATCACTAATGCCGGCGGTAGGCAGCCCAACCACCGTACCGAAGGCCGAAGAAATAACCGACATCTGGCCCATCGCGACCAAGAAATGCACTGGCACATTAATCAATAAGATCAACCATGCCAGCCCAGGATGTATCCGCGCCCTAATCAGCGCAAACATACCTTGATCAGGATTCAGCGCACCAATCCGCGATGAACAATCGACCGAAATAACAAAAATCGGCAGCAGCAATAACACCACCCATAGTAGGTCGTAGCCGAACCACGCGCCGGCCAGAAGAAACGATGCGACTGCACCGCCCCCCATTGCGCCCGCCGCCATGACCGCGGTAGGTCCGACTAGATCTCGAAATAGTTTGATAATAAAGTTCATACTAATGTAAACCCGCCAGACCACCGCATGTAGCGCTGGACAAAAATGTTATATAAAAAGAACGTTTTCAATTACTTTGAAGTTCGCGAACCAGTCAATCGACTGGTCGCGGCCTAAGCTATTTGCTATCGCTATCAAGGTAAATCACACCGCCCTTCATCACCATATCCATCGAACGCAACGCGCTGATATTTTCAGCAGGATTAGCAGATACCATCACGATGTCGGCGTACTTTCCTTCTTCCAAGGTACCAATATCGTTTTCGGCGTTAAGCATCTTTGCTGTTTCTATCGTTGCCGATCGCAAAGCTTGCAAAGGCGTCATACCGGCCTCGACGTAGTATTCCGCTTCACGAACCGTGGCAGTAGTACCGTCGTTAGGCTCATTGGGTAATTGATCTGTTCCTAAGCCAATATTCACACCTTCACTGATCGCGGTCTTAAGCGCTTCCCAATGAACTTTACCCATCGAATTACGACGCTCTAGATACCAAGGCGGTGAACCAATTTTTTCGAAGAATGGTTGTGTTGCTGGCTGACTCACCACAATGGTTGGAACTAACCAAGTGCCGGCCTGAGCCATTTTTTTCAGGACTTTGCTATCGAGCATATAACCGTGCTCAATACTGTCAACGCCTGCTTCCACGGCAACCAATGTAGCAGCTGGAGATCCTGAGTGAGCGGCCACTTTAACGCCAAAACGATGCGCCGCATCAACTACAGCGTTGATTTCTTCAGGTGTCATCAACGCTTCCGCAATCGCGCCACCATCGGTTGCAATACCGCCGGAGATAAGGATTTTCACCCAATCGGCACCCAAGCTAATTTGCTTGCGCACTTCTTTTACTAACTCGTCTGGCCCATCGGCATAAACCACACCAGGTTCAGAACCATGTCCAGCGGTGATAAGTATGGCTTCACCGGCAGTAAAAATACGTGGGCCAACCATCTCACCCTTATTGATAGATTTCTTCAGGGCAATATCGCCATAACGATCCGCGCCTGGTAAACGAACTGTGGTGACGCCCGCTTGTAGAATTTTCTGGGCATTCGCTGCCATGCGAAGCGCCATTGCCGCTTCGGTTTCACCCGCTAGCTCCGCCTTCATCTTGCCTGGCAGAATTAGATCCAGATGCACATGCATGTTCATTAGACCAGGGATCAACCACTTACCACTTGCGTCTACAACCTTAGCGTCAGCAGGAATCTGAACTTCAGAACGAGATCCGATTTTTTCAATCCGATCACCATTAACTAGAACAACCGAGTTTTGCAGTGATTTTCCGCCATCCAAATTAACTACTGTGCCACCTACGATGGCAGTTGTCGCAGCACTCACCGACAAACTCAGCAACAGCTGGCCGGTCAGTAAAACTGAGATAAATGCGAGTTTCGTCTTCATATTATTACCCTTCTCGTTATAAGTTTATGTCTTTGGTGTTGCTGCTTTACTCTTTGCCAAAACCCAAGCTTCCACCTTGCTACCTAGCAAAGACAGAGGCAACGGGCCATTTTCTAGTACCAGCGCGTGGAATTCGGTGACATCAAAGTCACTGCCCAACTGTTGTTCGGCTTCCGTTCTTAAATCTCGAATGACTTGCATGCCAATCTTAAACGCAGTTGCTTGACCGGGTACCGCAAGATAGCGGTCGACGGCACGCGCATTATTCTCTTCAGAACTCGCGGTGTTTTCATTTAGATACCCAATTGCTTCGTCACGACTCCACTGCTTAAGATGCAAACCGCTGTCGACTACCAAGCGGCAAGCACGCCACAGTTCACCAGCGAGTCGACCAAACTGAGCATAGTCGTCTTCATACAAACCAAGCTCATCGGCCAATGACTCAGCATACAAAGCCCAACCTTCTGTGAACGCGGTATTCGACCACCACACATAATATTTACGTATTTGCGGAATATCGCGCGATAACATCACCGATGACTGCAGATGGTGACCCGGCAAACCTTCATGAAAAAGTAAGGCTGGCAGGTCATAAGTACCAAGACTGCTCATGTCGTGCATACCAAGGTAAATGGTGCCTACATAGTCATTATCGGGGCTACCGGATTCATAAAATCCGACCGGTGCTGACTCTTCGCGGAATGCTTCGATACGACGCACTTGCAACGGATGCGGTAAGGCATACGGCAACACGTCGCCTAGTTTTGTTTTGGCTTTATTGACTAAGTCTTGTGCCATCTGTAAATAGGCTGCACGACCAGCATCGGTATTAGGAAGGTAGAATGCCGAGTCGGTTTTCAAATGGGTAAAGAACTCACCTAAATCACCATCAAACTCGACTCGTTTACGAATCTCATCCATCTCACTTTGAATTCGTGCAACTTCAGCCAGCCCCAGCGCATGAATCTCTTCGGCACTGAAGTCTGCCGTGGTGTATTGGTCAATTAGAAATTCATAGAACTCAGCGCCTTCCGGCAGCGACCAAGCGCCCTGTTGGTTGGCAGCAGTAAGCTCGACCTGCAAATCTTCGATCAACAATTCATAGCCAGGTACAAAACCAGACTGATACGCCGCCGTAGCCGCTTCCTGCAAAGCTACGCGATCTTTGTCGCTAAGCTTCACATCAGCTAACTTCTTGTTGAAATCAGCAAGAATCACATTATCAGTATGGTCACCAGCAATGATTGATTTGGCACCGTCGATCAAGCGCTCAACCACTGCGGCAGGTATTACGATGCCTTGTGCTCGTCGGGCCTGTAAATGCTCAACCAATTGCTGCATCGGCACATTCGCCGCCTGTAAGCGCTGAATATAGAATTCCGCACTCGCGCGTGAATCAATCGGATGACTATTTAATAGTGTGCCCGCGATCGTGAGGTGCGGCCCAACAATTTGATTGATCGGATTCAGGTGAAAGCGCCATCGGTAACGCTCAAGCCGTAGAAGAAGATCCGCCTCAAACGCTAGATAGTTGATACGACCAGCAGCATCTAATGAATCTACATCGATGCCGTCGCGCAACGCTGCTAGGTCTTGTTGAGTCTCAGAAAATTCTCGATCCCAAGATGCTAACGACAAATCAAACCAGGGATTTTCTGCGGCCTGCGCTCCAACTCGCGAGCCAAGTACCGGATCGTCGCCCACCCGCCGCTGATACACGGCTTCCAGCATTTGCTCTAATTTGGCATTATCAGACACTGACGTCGCAACAGCCACTTCAGGCGTTGCAGCACTTTCATTAATCGCTTGATTAGTCGTCGCTTCGTTACTACAGCTAAACGTACCAACCGCCAAGCTTAGCGCCAGAGTTAAGCTTCGAGCCGTTTTAAGTTTGAAGACCATGGTTGGAAAGCTCCTGTTTTGGGCACTGTTTTGGGCACTGGTTTTAGTACCGTTTTTAGCACTAGGTAAATTACTAATCATAGTAATGGCTCCAGCATGACAGGTGGCACGGGGCCGGCTTGCAACACCGCATCAACCCATGGCTTGGTCTGCGCATCTGGCGAACTGGCCTTATGCTCGACAAATAACCGTCGAAACTGCTGCGCACCGGTAAAGTAGTCAGTGATTTGCATCGGCGAGTTGACCACGCGTTGCCAAAGGTTCTTGGCGAACTGAGGTGCTAATAGCCCTTCATCACGCGCAAAACTGAGCACCTGAGATTCACCCCATTGCGCGGTATTTACCTGCACACTAACGTAGGCGCGTGTAGCATTTTCTAAGCGTTTACGCAGATGCGCTAAACGGGTCAGCGGAGCATCGTCTGCCCAGCCCGCGTCAAGCATAAGCTCTTCGCTAAAACTGCCCCAGCCTTCAACATATGATCCGTTAGCGAACAGCGAGCGCACTGCCGGAGCTTGGGTCACGGCCACCTTGTATTGCAGATAGTGCCCAGGGAACATTTCATGCGACATGATCATCGTATTGAAATGGGTATTGAACGAACGATAGAAGCCATCTTTAGCCTCTATCGGAGCCGAATCAGACACCGATGGCACATAAAAAATAGTATCTGCTTGCGGCGAAAATGGCCCAGTCGGATACACTCCGCCAACCGCAGCACCACTAAAATGGGTTGGCGACAGCGCAATGGTTAATGTCGTCGGCTTGGGAATCGTGGCCAGCTGATGCTGCTCCACAAAACGCTCGGCAGCATAAGTCAATGTACGAAAACTAGCCAAAAAATCAGCGCTATTATCTTCGCGGTCCTGCTCCATAGCGTCAATCGCTGCGGCTAGTATTTGTTCGGGCGACCCACTGATCGTGACCGTCTTGAGTGAATTATTAGGTAAACTCTTGAGCCAGCGCTGCGCCTGCAGAGTCATCAGTGCTCGCACGTCTTGCATTTCTTTGCCTGCTTCGGCTAACAACACCGAAGGCGTGTACTTGCCGGAAGTTCTGCGCGCCAATTTGGCCGTGTAATGCGCTACCCCAATAGCGGCGCTAGACCCAGCCTTAGGTAAAATCTTATCGCGCAAATGGCCTTCTAAGCGTTCAATCGCGTTAACGGTTAAGTCAATGTTGTTGCCAATTGAATCGGCATCATCCGGCGTATTGCTTGCTTGTGGCCAGTCCGCGGTCAACGTACGAAGGTTACCGGCGTAAAATTCTCGCGTGCCCTTTAATGTGCGTATTGCGGTTTCGGTTCTCAGCGCGTTTCCGCCGCTAAGCTGTTGTATTCCTGTATCACATAGCTGCTGTATGCCAATAAGCCGTGCGACTAAAGCGGCACTACGTTGCTGTGCTGGCAATTGATCTCTGATCAATAGCGATGTCAGTGCTTGTGAAATTTGCTCCGCATACCATTGAGGTTGCTCGGTAAGCGGCTGGTCCTCGCTCCAATCTGCCAATTCATTTTCGGCTTGGGCAAGTAAAATTTGTAGATCGATTCGCAAGGATTGATTGATCGAATCAGTATCAAGTAACGCTTGCGTTTGACTAACCGTCATCTTATTAAACGCCAGCCATTGGTTTTTGCTTAACTCAGTGAAGGTCTCGAAACTTGTCGCCGAGCTAACGTCGCCGTATGCGAAAGCCGAACTTGGGTAAAATTCAGTCCAAGCTTCTATATAGCTGTCTACTAAATTCTGACCTGAGGCATTAGCCGGCACCGATGTGCTGCTATTGGCGGTCGTAAAACTGAAAATGAGCACTAGACATAATAAGCCTGAGCGCAAAGTTCGACATAGCGGTTGGTGAGTTTTATTCATTGAGCCTCCTAGGAAATTTGCTTTCAGACATCATTACATCTTCGTGGCAACAGCAAAGTGGGCATTTATCAGAAGCGTGCTTCATCAAAATGCCCACATGCGGTTTAGAAGTTGTAACGAACCTTCATACCGATGCGCTGCACACCTGGCTCAATATACAAACCACCTGAGAATGCTTTTTGATAGGCATTCGTGAAGTAAGTTTCATCGAACAGATTTTCAACATAGAACGACACACTTAGATTGTCATTTCTTACACCAAAACGTAGGTTCGCAACATCATAGCTTGGTACTTGCCAAGGGAAACCTGTTTGGATAAGTGCCGAGGTAGACGATTCAATTTCATCACGATACTGATACTCACCGCGCACAAAGGCTTCGTACGATCCAGTCAAAGGAAAGTTGTACTCAGCATCGGCTGAAAAGGTCATCTTTGGTGAATTTGGAATGGTGCGACCGTCGAGAACGCGATTCTCGCCGTCGATAAAAGCGACAAATTGATTGTATTTAGCGTCCAATAAACCAATATTGATGTTAGCCACTAAGCCGTCCATCGGCGCTGCAGTAATCGACAACTCAAGACCTTTAGACTCAGCAGACTCAGCATTATCAATACCACCAAAGATAATAAAGTCACCGTTCTCATCTAGGCCAGCTTGCTGAAACGTAGTTTGCAGATCAGTCCAGTCCATGTAGAACGCGGCAACATTTAAACGCAACGCGCGATCAAACATTTCGGCCTTATAGCCAACTTCATAGTTCCACAACTCTTCTGGATCATAAGATTCGCCGCTTGGCAATGGACTCAACTGAACCCCGCCAGATTTGAAACCCTTAGCCACCGAACCGTACATAGTCGCGCTGTCGCTCACGTCATAACTAACTGCGAAACGTGGTGAAAAATCGGTAAAGCTCTCTTCAGTACTTAACTCTTGAGTATATGCACCACCAAATCCAGCAATGTCAGACTTAATCGTCTCTTCACTGTAACGACCACCAAAACTGACCAACAATTTGTCAGTGAATGAGTAGTCAACTTGACCAAACAACGCCCAACCGGTTGAGGTTTCACGTGACTCTTCGCTATCGATTATGAAGCCATCAGGCAAACCGAAAGGCATGGCCGCACCAACAATAGTTTTGCTGTCGATATAGCCTTCGTCATCGTTATAGAAAGCGCCGACGTTCCAACTCAAATTTGAGTCGCCAGTGCTTTGCAAGCGAAATTCTTGGGTAAAGCTATCGCGCGGCACGGTGCGAAATTCATTAAAGTAATCGCCGCTACCGCCATCGATATCGCCACGTAGGAAATAATCTGATTCTACATAGCCGGTGATACTGCTAAACAACATTGAGTCAAAGTCATAGTCAACCTTGGCGATGTAATATTGGTATTCAGTACCAATTTCCTGTGGCGAATTGAAGTTCACTTTATCGTCATTTTCTGGGAAAAAGCCAACGCCGTCTGGATCTGGATCTGCCAGCCCGTCGCCATTTAAATCAGGGAAGTTAGCGAACAGCGTACCACCAGCAAACGTAGAAAATACGCCGGAAGGAACACCTTCACGCATACCGACAAGCTCATCAGAGTCGGCGAAGTTTAATGCGACAGAAAGTTTATCGTTAGGAGTCCACAGCACCGACCCTTTAAGGTACTGATAGTCCGAATCATTACCGCCACCAAGAGGATTAATGTTCTCGATGTTTCCATCTGAGCTTACATCTTTATAATTGATTCTCGCCGCTAATTGGTCGGAAATAATTGGAATGTTCAATGTGCCTTCTACGTCGAGCGTATTGAAGCTGCCGTAGTCAACCATCACCGATCCACCGAATTCATCGGCCGTCGGTGCTTTTGACGTCACACTGATACCGCCGCCAAGTGCATTCGCACCAAAATAGGTCGATTGTGGACCGCGTAGAATCTCGATTCGCTCAATATCCATAATCGGCGGGTTACTACCGCTTGATGATAGATTGAACCCATCAATATAGAAGCCGAAAGTAGATGTGCGGCGCGCTTGATTAGAACTAACGAAGTTAGTCACTCCGCGCATACTAATCTCTTTACGCGAGCGAGCACCATTGCTAACGAAACTAGCGTTTGGCGTACGACCAACAAAGTCAGTCACATCACGAAACATGTTGCTTTCAATGTCATTCGAGCTAAATGCCGAGATACTAATAGGCACATCTTGGATGTTCTGCTCACGATGTTGAGCGGTGACCACAATCTCTTCGATCGCTGATTCTTGCGCTACAGCACTTCCAGAGGCTATTGCAATGGCGACTAATGACAGAGGCAGGAATTGCTTGTGCGCTTTACCGTGACTGGCTTTTGCGCGATGTCGGGTTCGAGTATTCATGACGTATTCTCCACTAATTATTTTTGACAGACCACTAGACTGTATTGGATAGCAATCTCAAAGTTGTTTCAATAGCACACTATGTTCAACTTCATTGCCTTAAATGCAAACTAAAACATTTTCAGACACTTGCAGGATTTTTTAATCTTGCGACTCTGCTAGTCCTGTCATACTTTTGAGATAGACCTGAATACAATTCATTAACCGATAGGCCCCCACCGGTAGTTGCCGACCAACCCGTGTAATTAGGCTAGTCTGGGTACTGTTTAGAACTTGGTTACTCGATGCCAGTGCAACCAATGTGCCATCTTTGAGTTTGTCGTGTACAACCAGCTCCGGCAAAATTGAAATGCCTCGGCCAGACAATACAAAGTCCTTAAGCAGCACCAGCGAATTGGTGGTCAACGACGGCTCAAGGAATACCCCCTCTTCCTGCTCGGCTTCATGAACTATCTGGCGAATTCGATAGCCGTTATCCGGCAAACCAATACTCTCTTGCTGAATGCAGCGCAAGGTTACGTCACCACTATCGCGCAAACGATGCTGCCCGTGAACGATCACACGCAAAGGTTGCGGAAGCACGAGCCGTGCAGTGATACCAGGCTCACGCGGAATGTCGAATATCAAACCCAGGTGTGCCAAGTCTTCGCGAATCTGTTTGGAGACATCAATGGTGTTCGACGTGGAAACTTTGATCTCCATACCCGGATACTGCTGCATAAAGTCATCCAGCATGTCACTAAAGCCTTGGGTAATGAACGCCTCACCGACCGCCAACACAATTTTGCCAGTCCGTACTTTTTTCATCTCTTCTATATGCGAGAGGAATGCCTCCTCCTGCGAGAGCTTTTCACGGTAGTACTTACACGCAGCTTCACCAGCCTCAGTGAGCCGAATTCGACGCCGACCTTTCTCAATCAACGGTAAACCCAACTCCATTTCCAGTTGCGCAATTTGGCGGCTGACCGACGAGGTCGCAACATCAAGACTCTCACTGGCTGAGTTCATTGTGCCTAAACGAGCTGATTCATATAAATAGCGCAATCGGATATTACTAGGCATAGATTTTTACCTTTGTTGTGTTTCACATCGGATCCCTAGTTTGCGTTAAAGGCTACAAACTTGTCAATCCATTGCTATTGCATATCGATTTCTATCCGCTATTGTGTTGTTTTTTAGAACAAGTCGGTTTGCGTCAAAGTTGACAGGAGTAACACTGATGGATCGTGATTCAATTGACTGGGGCGGGTATATACCGGCTCTAACAACTCCCTTCTTTGAGGATGAAAGCCTTGATGAGGAAGGAGTTAAAACACTTCACGCCTGGGTACATAGCAAAGGCGTACATGGTTTTATCGTACTGGGCACACAAGGTGAATGGTTCAATCAAACGACCGCCGAGAAGCGTCGTGTGATGGAAATTGCCGGTGAGCATATGCATGGCAAACTGACCCTGATAGCGGGTTGCAACGCGTTTCGGGCACCTGAAGCGCTTGAAAATATACGCTGCGCTGCTGACAATGGGTTTGATGGTATCCTACTCACTCCTCCACCGTATATGATGCCGACCGAACGTGAGATCTACGAATTTTATAAAGAAGTAAATGCTGGCAGTGCGCTACCAATATGCATTTATAACTGGCCTCCGGGCACCAATGTCGATATGTCTTTAAACCTATTGTCGAAATTGGCGGACTTGGACAAAGTCGTGGCTATTAAGAACTCGACCCCAAATCCGACGCACTTTGTGAACGTTTTGGCTGCTGTCAAAGATCGCGTAAGAGTATTTGGCGCACCAATGAATGACATGGGAATCTCGTTAGTCACCAAACACGGCTGCGATGGAACCATGGGCGCTGGCGCCGTTCTGGGTAGCGATCAACCGAATTTCTACAATGCAATTTGGGCCGGAGATTTAGATCGAGCACGTGAGTACGGTGCCCGCGATATTCGTATCATGAGTGATTGGTTCAATGCCGATTATACCGGCCGCTTTGGCTCCGCTCAGGCGATCTTCAAAGAAGCACTTAATCAACAAGGGCTACCAGGCGGCATTCCACGTCGACCAATATTGCCGCTAGAAGAACAAGATGTTGCCGCAATCCGTAAGACGCTGCTAGATCTGGGCGTTATTAGCAGCTAAGCGTGACAGACTACGATGCCATAGTCATTGGGGCGGGCCTTACTGGGGTCGCCACCGCTTATCACCTAGCAAAAGGTGGTGCATCGGTCATCGTACTCGAACGCGACCAAATAAATCGCGGTGCGTCGGGCGCCAACGCCGGCTCACTGCATTTTCAACTAGAACACCGACTGATCGAACACGTCGGTGTTCTCGATGAAGAACTGTCTTTCTATGCGGCACTCGCTCGCATGGCTATTATTGATTGGCGCGCACTAGAAACTGAACTCGAACAAAACATCGAACTTGAAATGACCGGCGGACTAATGCTGGCGGAAACCGCCGAGCAGATGACCAAGCTGGAACTCAAAGGTAAGATCGAAAGTGAGCAAGGCCTCGACGTCAGCTTATTGGATCGAGCGGCAGTGTTAAACAAAGCACCGTATCTGAGCGACTCAGTCATTGGCGCGTTGTACTGCGCTGACGAAGGACACTGCAATCCGCGTCTGTTATCACATGCGTTTGCACGTAAGGCAAGCGCACTCGGCGTTACGCTACAGATGCAGACTCAGGTTAACGCCCTCAAGCGGACTGGCGATGTTTGGTCAGTGAGCGCTCAAACCGACGGTGAAGCCGAAACCACGTATACCGCTAAAGTATTAGTCAACGCAGCTGGAGCGTGGTCAACCGAGGTTGCGCGCATGGCTAATCTACACCTTCCGCTGTTCCCGGTTGGACTCATGATTAGTGTCACCGAGAAAGCACCGGCAATCATGCAACATATGATTCAACATGTCGGTCAAAAGCTATCGCTCAAGCAGGTCGATGACGGCAATTTACTAATCGGTGGCGGTTGGTCAGCAAAGTTACCGCAGCGCAATGGTCAATGGCAGAGCGGTTATCGCGCCGTACTTGATGTCGATTTATTACAGAAGAACCTGGCCACCGCTTGCCATGTTATGCCGCAACTTGCCGAACTGCATGTTCTACGCAGTTGGACCGGCACCACCGGCATCACGCCAGATCAACTGCCGATCATTGGTGGCGTTGATCAAGCGCCAGGCTTTTATGTAGCAGCTGGTGGATCGGGCTTTACCTACGGCCCCACCTACGCAAAATTATTGGCAGAGCTAATACTGAGTGGCGAAACCAGCTTTCCAATCAGCGCTTACTCGCCTAATCGCTTCGGCCACATGAACATGTTTATGGGGTAATGCAGATGTCATCACGCGCAAATAATAAAGTCTCTCGAGGAGACCCCATTGAGCTGGTCATCGACGGGCAAACGGTGTCCGCCTTTGCCGGAGAAACTATCGCGGCGGTGTTGTTATTGCAGGACAAAACTTCCTGCTACCGAACCCGCGGCGACCGACCAAGAATGATGTTTTGTAATATGGGCGTGTGCTTTGAGTGCCGTGTGCGTGTTACACAGAACGCCGACTCTCGCTGGGTTCTGGCTTGTGTTACACCGGCGCAAGCGAATATGCGCATCGACACTAATGTCGATTTGAGTCACTGGATTGCGGGTACTGAGCCCACAATTGATCATGACGTGAACCCCAGCACTGCCAGCACGAAAGGAGGCGAAAATAACGATGTTTGATCTCGCCATAGTCGGTGCAGGCCCAGCTGGCATGGCCGCCGCCGAAGTTGCTTGCGAACACGGTATGCGCGTCGTCATTATTGACGAGCAAGATCGAGCCGGTGGTCAAATATTGCGCCGCCCGCCGTCGCAATTCACCGTTCGCAATTGGTTACCGCAGCGCGTCTACCGCCACCTGCATGCGCTCTATGCACGGTTTACTGATTCACCAAGTCTGACTCATTTAAATAACACCTCGGTACTGGGCATTAGCCAAGCCGAACATGGTTTTACGCTACAAATACTGAGCAGCACACAATCTAAGCAAGGGCTTCAGCCATTAGATGCAAAACGCATATTGATCGCGACCGGATGTTTTGACATGCCGCTCGCGTTCAAAGGCGCGCAGCTGCCCGGCGTTATGGCGACCGGCGGCTTACAAGCGTTCTTAAAGTCTCAACAGATTATACCCGGTGACAAATTCTTATTTGTCGGCAGTCATCCGCTGCAACTTATTGTGGCAAACCAGGTGTTAGCCGCTGGCGGTGACGTGGCCGGCATCATGTTCACGCAACCACTGTCAGCAATGTTGCGTGTGGCCCGAAGTCCGTTAGTATTGTTGCGTCAGCTACCGAACATTCTGTTCATCATGGGCGTGGTTATACAATTGCTCGCTAAGCGAGTGCCAATTAAGTTTGGCACTCAATTGATCAGTGCCGAAGGCGAGCATGCACTCGAGCGCGTCAAGGTTAAGTCTGCTAAATCTAGCGGCGAACTCCAAAACATTGACTGTGACCGTCTTGGAATCTGCTTTGGCTTTCTAACCAATAATGATTTATTGCGTCAAGCAGGTGGCCACTGCGAATGGTCGCAGAGTGCTGGCGGCTGGATTGCTACGCACGACGATGGTATGCGTAGCTCAGTGCCCGGCATTTATGTTGCTGGCGAAACCACAGGCGTGGCCGGTGCCAATGTTGCCTATTTCGAAGGTCGGCTTGCCGCCCTCAGTGCAAACTTAGACGCTGAAAAAATATCTACCGCAGCTTATGCAAAAGCCTGCAACACGTTTCGCGGATCATTAACAGCCACTCGAGACTTTGCCGTTTTGTTAGCACAACTGTCCTACCCCGGTGATGCGCTCATCGCCGGCACCATGGATAACGATGCTTACCTCTGCAAATGCGAAGAAGTGACTGTGGGCTCAGTGGTCAACACCTTAGCCGACAACCCTGATGTCACCGACCTCAATGCGCTAAAACTTCTGACTCGCTGCGGCATGGGCCATTGTCAGGGGCGCTACTGTCACTATCAAAGCCGCTTTCTGCTGGCACGCGAACGCAAGCTAGCACCCGAGATACTGGGCGGATTCACCGCTCGTTTTCCGGCTAGACCAACCAGCATTAAAGACCTATTGGGCACTCAATCGACTGACGATTTAGAGTCATGAAACCCAATGATTCGCAATTGGCTATGGCCGACCGTCATAGCGTAAACGTGTAACAGCGCGTGCCACGCCCAATAGCCAGCGTCAGCACCGCTCACTGAAACAACCGCTTAAAAGCAAACTCACAGTAGCCGCTGTTGGCCACTTTAAATTCAACTTTACGAGGAAATATCTTATGCACCTTTTTAAACGTAGCTACTCAGTATTATTTTTAGCCTTGTCGCTTCTATGGGCAGGCAGTGCCGCGGCCGAAAAAACCATACTGCCTGAGACCGAAGGTCTTTGGGAATACACTGGGCTGATTACCTCGTCTGGCGAATCTCTACCTCTCACCGGCGTTTTCTTAATCAAAGACGGCATATTCTTGCAACAAGGTATCTTCAATGGCGAGTCATTTGATGACCTTGGATCAATGGCACATGCTGGCACGTGTTGGGCCGGCGGCGCTGGCTTGGTTCTGAAAGCTAATCAAACACTAAGCATGTCACCGGTCGATGACGAGAAATTATCATCTGCTGGCGTCACCGATCACGACCTAAAAGCAACTCGTAAAGGTGATGACCTAACGCTCGTATTTGGCGCTGGCACCAGCACCATTCAAACTTTCAAACGCATTGGCGACGGCAACGACATGCGCGTTTACCAATTGGCTGATGGCACGCTTGCATTGTCAGACGGTTATTTCGTACTTGTAACTGGCAGCGCACAAGGTGCGGTAACGGGCTACGGTAAATTTGACCAAGCTGGTGACGTGCTAACGTTGAATGTAATTCGCTGGTCACAAAGCGACGGCATTACGACTCGCAACCTAAAAGACGTTTCCTTGAAAGCGTTCTTTGACGGCAAATCACTCAACCTGCCAGACGGAAAAACATTTAGCGTCATTAACTAATTAGTTACTGATCAGGCGGTTACGCCTTACTAATGTTGATCATTGGCGGCCAAGTAATTTGGTCGCCAATTTTTTTAGCCAAATGCCCAAGCAAGCGCTTGATACTTCGGCCTGAACTATACGAGAAAATATCTTATGCAACTTTTTAAACGCACATACTCAATATTACTCTTAACCCTGTCGCTTTTATCAGCGGCCAGTGTCGCCGCAGAAAAAACCATATTGCCTGAAACCGAAGGCCTGTGGGAGTACACCAGCCTCGTTACCTCTAAGGGTGAGGATCGGCCGCTGACCGGTATCTTCTTAATCAAGAACGGCACCTTTCTTCAGCAAAGCATGTATAAAAGTGAACCGTTTGACCAACAAGGCTCAATGGCTCACGCTGGCACCTGCTGGGCTGGCGGCGCTGGGTTGCGTCTTGCAGCGGATCAAACCCTGCATGTGTACCCTCTTGCCAAAGCTCCAACATCGAAACTCGATTCTGACGGCGCCACCGAACACGACCTTAAAGTCACCCGAAACGGTGATAACTTAACACTGGTATTTAGTGCTGGCGCAGGAACGGTACAAACCCTCAAGCGTGTTGGCAGCGGCGACGATATGCAGGTCTACCAACTGGCTGACGGCAAACTTGCATTGTCGGATGGGTATTTCATTCTGGTATCTGGCAGCCCCCAAGGTTCCGTATCGGGCCACGGCAAATATGAGCAAAACGGCAAGGTGTTAACGCTAAACGCCATAAGCTGGTCGCAAAGCGATGGCCTTAACCACCGAAACCTTAAAGACGTGTCCTTTAAAGCGTTCTTTGATGGCAAGACGCTCAACCTACCAGACGGCAAGACCTTTAACGTGGTCGACTAATTAGTGCAAAAACTAAGCCGAGTGGTGACTTCAAACTTGAAGCTACCACTCGGCTTTTCCATTAACTCACCTTGGCGACTATCGCTTACGCTAATTAGTTAAGCGACTTAATTAGGCTCTTTAATTAAGCCCTTTAATTAAGCCCTTCATTTAAACTAAGGCGGCCACCATGGCTTTACCGACAGCATGTGCACTGGCTGGATTTTGCCCAGTGATCAGTTGACCATCAATTACCAAATGCTCCTGCCATACGTCCACCTTGCTGAAAGACTTCGCTGAAGTGCGTAGCTCGTCTTCAAGCACCAAAGGAATTTTGTCGATGGTCTCAGCCGCCACTTCTTCATCGCGTGTGAAGCCCGTTACCTCTTTAGTCGACAATAATTTTTCACCCGAATTTAGAACTACTGGGAGTAAGCCGGCTGGACCATGACAGACCGCACCAACGATTGCGCCTTTGTCATATAGCTGAGCAGTTAACGCAGCGACCTCATCGTTAGTAGCAAGGTCTGACAACAAGCCGAAACCACCAGGGTAGAATACCGCGTCGTAGTCGTCTATGTTGATGTCGCCAGCTTTCTTAGTGGCTTTGATTTTGGCAACAAATGCTGGATCAGCAAGAACACTTTTATGTGCGTCATCGTCAAAATCATTTTCGCCGTACAGTGGTGCTTCACCACCTGCGATCGTTACTAAATCATACTGAAATTTGGCTTTATCAAACTCAGCTACCGCATGAGTCAACTCGGCGGCATAGGTGCCGTTCGCTTCGTCGGTCTCACCTAAGGTGGCATGATTGGTCATAAAGATAAGAATTTTTTTCATTGATTACTCCAGTTAAAAACTAAATACATTGTCTATGGTAGGAAATAGGAATGTCGACATAGATCTGAGCGCATCAACTTTACATTTTTTACAAAAACCTACTTTCAGTCTATTCTGCACGGCAACCAAACCTGTAGGTGTAATGTCGCCGCATCAGGCTTGTATTAGTTGTGACGAAGAACCAGATATCAATACGTTGTTTGAAAATTAGTAATGCGTGAGCATTCTAATTTTCTTAACGTTGTTCCAATTTTGTGACCGAGAGAGAGTAACACGCAGCTGCATTTTCTAAATGAAAGGCATTAATTTCCAAGCTATTCCATCAAATTGACCTTGGCGCCTTCAATAGCAGGCATAAGATAGTTCAAGAAGTATGTCTTACTTAACTGGGTTGCCGCTTCAATAAACCGTACTTCACGGTAGTGAACAACCACCACAGTAGCGCGATACCGAGCAACACAAACTTGATGGTGGCAGAAATGCTAGCTAGCAATCCATAGCGGCTACCCGACTCACTTAGAATAATTTGTATTAAGGCGTAGTTCTCAATGGCATCGGCTAAGCCGATAGCAACACAAGACCATGCGGCGAACATTGTTAGACGGAACAAGTTTCGCGGTACACGCGGAGCAATCAGCAACAAACCAATGACGATCAATCCGGGATACAAAAACAAAAATAGATAATCCAAACCCAGGCTTAGCAATGCTAAGGCTTGACCCTTTGTGCCCCATTGAATTAACGCGGCATCGCAAGACGCGGTATAAGCACACAGCTCAAATGACACAATGCCATGTGGTGTAGTGCTATTTCTGAGCCCCGAATCGATAACGGTGAGTGCTACCGAAGCAAACACGAAAAGTAGAAGAAATACCCAGAAAGTTCTTTTTAATATTTTTGTATTCATGTCAATTCATTGGCTACAATTGTTAGTGTTCTATTCTACTCAACCATTCAAACCCTTCTCGAAGCACCATGCTCCAATAGAGCCGACCAGCAATACGACTCCATCCAAAGTTGAAAACCGAGACCCAGGCTTAAACTAATTTTTTTCGTAGCGCTTAACCCTGAACGCAACAGTAAATGCTTAACAAATGGAATAGCTAAAGCCTCATTTACCAACTTGATGTGGCTTGTTTCGTGAAAACAGCCATGACCCGATTGTAAGCAATATATAGAGGCCAATAATAAAAATTAGTTGCTGAGGTTGGTTGTTGAATTCGTAATACAGAATAAGTACCGCTCCAATTAACAGAGCGAAAAAGGAAACAACGGTGATGAATAATGATGACTTGGTCAAATCACGGATTTTGAAATTAGCATACGCCATTAGTAGCGACACTAATAGAAACGTCACACTACCAAATTCAAGTATCACCTCTAAACTCCCGGCAAGCACGAGAATAAACGCAAGGACCGCCATACTAATAATCGCAGCAACAGGAATGTGCTTGCTTCGCTTCGCAAGAATGGCCGGAAAATAGCCATCACCGGCGATAACCGCCATCTGCCTCGATGCGCCAAATAGAGTCCCACTGATAGCACTACTGGTTGCTAACAGTGCGCCTAATATCACGAGGTCAGTTCCCCAGTGACCGAGCACGTTGCCAGTACCCGAAGCAAGTGCATACTCCTTGTTTTGAATGATTTCATCAAAGGGAATAGCCAGTATCGCGCCCAAAGAAATAACGAAATAAATGAGAACAGCGAGAAATAGCGCGGAATAAATAGCTTTGGGAATATTCTTCTCTGGTGTTTCCATCTCATTAACGGCATTGATAACAAGTTGGAAACCTTCGTATGCAACAAAGGTCAGTGACGCGACTATTAAAATTGACAATACACTGACATCAGCGTCGCCCTGTATTAGCTCAGGGATAGTTGATTGACTATTATTGATAAGAACAAACGAGATAACTACCAAGATAACTAACTTGGTATAAACCATAATGTCTTCCAATTTACCCATACCTTTCACGCTCCAAATATTGATAAGCGTAAAGGTAAGAATAATGAGTCCAGCTACAGCTTTTCGTGCTAACTCACTGTCGGCAAAAGAGAATCCGCTAATCGCGTAAGACGCGAACGTATAGGCATATAACGCCAATGTGCTGATGTAGCCGAAAATGACCCACCAACCAATTAATGATGCCGCAAAAGAAGAATTGGGGAATGTTCTTTTGTAAAACGAGTACGTTGCGCCCTCATCTTTATAGTAAACACCTAACTTGACATAGGAATAGGCGGCAAGACCGGCAATGGCTCCACCAATTACAATCACCAAAGGAGTAAATACACCTACTAGCGCTACTGAAATCCCTAGAATCGTAAATATCCCACCACCAACCATGCCACCAAGCGCAATAGCAATTAGCTCCGGAACACCGAGAGACTTACTTCTCTTTCTATGAATTGAATTACTATGATTATTAGTAAAAAACATCTACTTCTCTTAGTAGGTGACGCCGCTGCATAAGGCTAGAAGCTTAACAGCGTGGCGCGCAATGAGTAAAACGAGCCCTTATTGTAGCGCCCATGCGTCGCCACGCGAGATAATCCAGATGATAAAAAATATAAGCATCACCAATACCAGCACAGAGAATTTCAAAACACTTAGCAACCAGTAGCGAGCACTGAATTTTAACGCTATTAAAAAGTTGATTCCGAAACCTATAATCAGGCTTACAGCCTCGATATAGCCCGAGAGCGACCGGCCGGCTAACCACGTTATTTCTCTAGGGAATACGAATGAAGGAAGTGACCATGGAAAGGAAAGAACGACAAAGCCAATCGTGACAACATCAAATACCGAACTCCAATAAAACCCTAACAAGTTTAAAGTTTTGTATAGAACAATATATAAAGTCGGAATACTACAGCCAATCAAAAACGTCTTAGTTTTAGAAATATTTTTAATCAAAAGCTTGCCTTATAACACCTCAATGAGAGGCAAATAATTGTTGACTAAAATGTTGGGGAACGAAACATAGCCAACTATATGTCGCCCTATCTAATAGCTGGTTAGCTACTAAATTCGCTTAATGCTTCAATTGCTAATTCCGCCTTCTCTGCTTGAACGAATATATGATCGTGATAATACGCTGCTACTACATTAGCACTGATCCCTTTTTCAGTCAGCTTAGTTGCAACAGCTGCAGTCAAACCAACCGCATCGAGGCTTGAATGAATAGTTAAGGTTATGCCTCTAAACACCGATTCAAATGGCAATTTGTTAGCGATTGCGGCTTGTTTTTCAACAAGCAACGTTAAGCCCTCAGCTTCGCGATAAGATGCTAATGGAGACAGTTCTTGAAAGTCACCATACTCCCCTTGCACCGAGCAGAACACATACTCACCCGGCATTAGTTCCGGTGACATCGACCCGAGTAATTTAGTTAAATTAGTTTCTCCAATCACTGAATTCTCCGTTGTAGCTAATGCTTAGCTTTGTGGTGAAGTTCGTAGTCCGCAACAGCACTTTGCTGCGAGTGACTACTCGGTAGTTAATACGTTTATTGCATGCGGCTTCGCCGAATACGCGCGCTGCAATACCTCGTTAAGAGGAACTCTACCCTGCAAAAAATCTTCCAATGCTTTAATGATTAGAAAATCCGCGAGCTAAAGCTGCTAGATACCAGTAGAAAACTAGGCACATCACACCTATTACAAGAGCGGTTACAATCAATATAGCACCAGCCTTTTTATTTGGTTTGTGAGTTTCCGATTGACTCAGCTCGTTTTCCTTTTTAATCACCACACCGCCTCTTTTCAGGGAATTTATTTAATAAAAAGGATACAGCATACGCCGTCTTAACTGAATTTGAATACCCTGTAGTTAAAAGTAGAAACATATCCATAAGTTAACTTCTTTCAAACAATGGAAACATAACGCCGCGCTAAGGGGCGTAGCGCTTGCGCGTTCAGTGTGAGTCGCTTTTTGACCAGTACGGTTTTTGAAAGCCTTGTTGTGTGTAATTTAGAGTCATTTTACTGACCAGTTAAGTTTCTGGTTATTTTCTGAGCAACCTTCATAAAGGTATTCAAATCTGCTGCGTCAACACCCCGCGTCATTTGCTCTTCCATGTCATCCGAAATGGCCCGCAACCTTTCTTGTAAAGCCCTGCCAGCCGAAGTCAGCGTCAAAATCTGACTACGCTTATCACCAGGGTTAGGCTCCTTTTGAACCAAGCCTTGATCAATCAACTGATTAACCAAGCGAGTAATCTGCGCCTTGTCACGCTTAAAAATGCCTGCAATATCAATTGCAGTACAAGCATCTAATTTGCCAATAACCTTTAAAACCCTTACATGCATCGTCGCAATACCCAGGTTTTGAGCCTCCAGTTGGCTACCAAGCTGTTGCTTGATTGCATGAGCTAAATGAAAAGCCGCCTCGACCGTAACTGCATTGAACATAGTAAAAATCTCAAATCATGTAGTTGACAATAACAACCATATTTAATATAGTTGCTATTATCAACTATATGCCGAACAAATTCAATATTTAGAGGAAAACACATGTCAGCAGCCCTTGTGGGAACCAATTCACCTAAACGCCCGCTGTATCAGAAAATTTTAGTAATAGCCGGAATGATGAGCCTTGTGGGTGGCACATTGACTGGCATCATGACCTACGTGAATGTCGGTGTTAGGGAAAGTTTCTGGAGTGACTGGCTTTCTTCATTCGCCATTGCCGTGCCGATTATGGCTCCAGCAGGTTTGCTTTTTATGACCCTCACCGGCAAATTTCTTCTGCAAGTTATGCCCAACGGTCATAAAACTCTCCATCAAATCATTACCGGGTTGTTAATGGCGTTCTTTATGGAGTCCATTCTAGCCGTAAGTACGACCGCAAATTTACTAGGATTCACAGACATCGTAGCCTTTGTAAGTGCATGGCAACAAGCTTTTAGTGCAGGGCTACCTTTTGGGTTATGCATGGCATTACTAATGTCACTCGCCCTCAAACCAAAGCTTGATAGATTTATGGCCAGCTAAAGCCAGGAGATTATGACTATGATAAAAATGAGAATGACACAAGTTGCCCACATCGAGGATATGGGGCCACATATGAGACGCATTGTCTTACGAGGCGATGATTTAGAAGACTTTCCAGCCGACAAAGAAAGTGCACATTTTAAAGCCATATTCCCGCAACCAGGGCAGACTAAACCAAAGCTTGGCATATATGCAGGTTTTAAAAAATGGATGCGTTCCTACACTGTGCGTGCATTTAACAAGCAAACAAAAGAGTTGATGGTAGACTTTGCCGTGAACGATCACGAAGGACTCGGTGCAAATTGGGCTAAGGATGCGAAACAAGGTGACTACTTAGGAGTTGCAGGCCCAGGTGACACTAAGTACACAAACTTTCATGCAGACTGGCATTTAATTATGGCAGATCTTACAGCCCTGCCAGCCGCCGCCGCCATTCTGGAGAAGTTACCCGCATCCGCTGTGGGTACGGCATTTCTTAAAGTTCCCACAGCAAAGGATAAGTTACCTATTGATGCGCCCCATGGTATAGAAGTGCGATGGCTTATCAATGACGACATGAATAAAAATGTCTTGCTTGAAGGTCTTGAAGATTTGGCATGGAAAGATGGCAACCCTGCAATATTTGTAGCTGGGGAAGCAGGCCAAACAAAGGCGATAAAAAAACAGATAAAATCAAAGCCAGGCTACATTAGTACGCAAACTTACTTTTCAGGGTATTGGAAGATTTAAACAAGCCGTAACGCCTTGCTCTGTTGCGGCCAAACCGGAGTGGCTTTCATGCTATAGTGCAGCGAAGCGGAACGCACAAAAGTCGCGTAGGTATGGGCGTCAACAGGAGCAAATTGTTAAGCACCGCTTTGACGCTCCTGCCAAGTAACTGCAAGCACCCCAGATGTGAACTCGCATAGCCCTTTTAGACATGCCTTTAATTTATCGATGCGAACAAGGCTATCAAAGCCTGGGCGGCTAGACATTTGAAGGGTTGAAGCTGCCAGTTCAATGAAAGAGTCAATATCCTTTTCCAATGCAGGGATGTCGAGCTTATGAGCTAAATCGTTGCGAAGTCCGTTGAGCAAATTAATCGAGCCCCAAAATGAGTCATCTGATTGGATTAATGGTTTAACTAAAGAACGTAAGAATAGGACTCGTGTCGAAAACTGAAGTCGGTTTGCTTTTCTTATGTGCTGGGGATTACGAACAAGAGACTCGGTCATTCTTATGACGAGTTGCTCAATGACTAGATGCGCGCGGAGCACGAAAATTGTCACGTCTTCCGATTCGGGAAGCTTTGCTATAAGTTCACGGATATCTGCGTAGAACTCATCCTCTTGGGGAGTTGTATCGACGATAATTTCTTGAACTTCTTCGTCGCCGATATTGACACTTTGGATTACGAACTTGGTCATATTAATGATGCCTAACGCCGCCAGCAGGGGCCGTAAAACCAGAGCGAAGCGGCGGCTTTTTGGTCCCTCTGGCTGGCTTTGTTAACTGGATTACCCATCGATCTCGTTATACGTGGGTTTACCATCAATAAATCGCGCTGTGAAATAGTGCTTTGCGGCATCTACATAGTAGCCCACAGTCCATTCATTTCTTTCATCCGCGTCCCTTGGTATCTCTATGCTCATTAACTCGAAGTCGTCTTTCCAGTTACCAGAGAATTGTTTATTTGCCCATTGCTGAAAATCTGGCTCGAATATAGGCCAGCATTTGCCAAACAATGCTTCAAAGTCAGAAACTGCATTTTTATAAAATGCTACATGCGCTTCAGTTGGGCCAGACAATGGTGCATTAATAAGTATTGTTAATGGCTCTTTAGCTTCCTTTATTGAAGCCTCTGCTTCCCAGTAGTCATCATCGGCTGGTTTATCTCCGCCCATGAAAAGTATCTTTCCAAAGTATTCATGCTCCATTTCAATTGAAGGTTTTCCAAGAATGATTTCCTTAAGTTTTTTCCACATACTTTCAGATCCAGTTAACAGTTTTAATATCCGTCACGATGACTGGATATTTTTTTGGTGCTTATTTTTATAAGTGTTTGAAAAACATAGATTTAATTGAAAAATATCTCGTCTGCATGGATATTTCGTATCTATTAAGCTATCTCTAACTAGCTAAAAACTCAAGCAATGATTCATCATGAGCGAATCAATAGTAGTGACTAAATTCAATATGACTCGCTTGTTGAGCGCTATTTTGGCGTGAGGCTTGTGAGCACTGCAGACAAAAAAAAGCCGCTCGACTGAGCGGCTTTAAAAATAAAAAAGAAGAGAGAGTCATGAAACAAAAATATTCATTCACATTTCATGCTTGTAACAATATATGAAGCGTTTGAAATTGCGTGCCAATTTTACTTGCTGTTAACTCAATGCAGCATTTTTGTTTGAATTGTTGTGTAGAAAACAACAAGTTGGTGTTTTTGCTTCAGTATAAGACACGAAAACTTTGCACTTAGCATCGCCCGTTATCCGCAAAACGCTGGCACCACACTCACAAAACAATCATTAAATCCCCATCTAGTTGAATCGACTCAGTGCTGGCTATGCCATAAGCTAGCTGCATTAGATACACATAACCATTTGCGAGTACAACCACATGGATGACGACTCCCTAAGTACACAACTACCGGGTAATAGGCTCTCCCTAATGCAACAGAAATATCCGCTGGCCTTACCACTCAGCGCCTTATTACTTACCTATTTTCTGTTAAGGCTATTTTTTCAACAATATGTGGCAGCCAAAAGCTGGTTTATCTTTCCGTCTGGCATGGTGGTCAATTGGTTTAACGGCACCGGTATCTACATTCACAGCGAATGGGTATTCAACGTAGACGGTACCCGCTTCGTATTAGGTGCTCCGTGCAGCGGCACGACCTTTTTTAGCTTACTAAGTGCTTACGTAGTGTACCGACTGCTTACTCATAAGATTTCAGTTAGCTGGCTATTGTTGGTTTATCCAATCGCCATTGCGGTAAATTCAATGCGTGTTTTGTCGTCAATTCCAGCGCACAACGCCTTAGTGCACCTCAACCTTACCAGCCTCTCGACCAACGTTCATGTGATTACCGGAACCGTGACTTTTGCAACGTGTTTCTTATTACTGGCGTATTTAATCGAAAAAACTAATGCAGGTGCAATGCAATGAATACCGTTAAAAACCGCTCAAGCCAACCCCACTTCTGGCCGATTGTTTGGGCCATGATCATTCCTCAAGTAGCATTATTGTTGGTGAATATTCGCGGCTGGACACTTATTCAAGGGGAAACAGTTCAAAGCGAGCAGTCTGTTGCCATTGCAATTTTGCTTGCTGAGTTACTGATACTTGCGTTGGTTTGTAGCTATGTTCGAATACGCTCCACACTTAACACCGCTCGCGCGCTTCTGTGGCTTAGTTTGTTGGCGTTGGTGGTACACATTAGCTACATGATTTGCGTTCCAATGTTTTTAGAGGACGCCATTCCCAATGCCATTCAGCCCTGGATACTTAACCCTGAGGGCGTTGCATACTGGAATATTTCCCTATTCATGCCAGGTGCATTTTTAGCGCTGTATGTGTTTACAAAGCAATTCTTTGGCAGCTTCACTAAACTTCAAAGCAACCTGATAGTGGTGGTTACCACCGTAGGTGTTCCCTTGTTTTGGTATCTCTCGATGTCCGTACTGCAACCGGTTTGGCTTGGCCAATATTCGGTGGCGCTGAGTATTGTATTCGCCACAACCATGGTTGTGGTGTTTCTGGCTGGCATTATCAGGCTGTTTGATTCCTTACTGGCTAACCTTTACCCGAGCGGTTTAACTAGCAACGATTCGACATTAAATGACACTGGCGAAAATGACTCTCAATCAAGCAAAAAAGCGATTAACAGCTTTGATTTAAAGTACACCTTATTGGTTACATTGTTGGGCATAGCCGCACCGCTTGGTGGGCTTTGGCTCAACTTGTACTTACCGTTTCCGGCCGACTTTCAGTCAACTGGCGTGTATGTGTTTACGCTGATCAATGGCTTAGTACTATTGATTAAACCGATTGGCATTCACGGCAGCCCGATACGCTTATTTTTGCGCTGCATCACATTGCCGTTTATTGGGTATTTCTTTTTGGTGTTTCTACCCTTTTTGCCGTTATCACTGATTGCCATTCTTGCCGTCGGTGCCGGCTTTCTAATGCTAACGCCGTTGGCTCTAGGATTATTTCAGGCTCGCATTACGCTCACCGAATTTAGCTTGGCCAAACAACGCGTCGGCTCATTCAAAGCTGTTGCAATAGGCGTGCTGGGCCTGGCGGTACTGCCCGGCTATTTCACAACCCAAGCGCTGCTCGACAAACACGCACTAGACACCAGCTTACGCTACTTTTATTCGCATGATGTTAACGCCACGCCGCTTACCGAATCCCAAATACGGCGCAGCGCTGACACCCTAGTGCAATTGCGCGATCGCAAGATCGGCATACAGTTACCATTTATATCCGGCGCTTACAATTCTATTGTGTTCGGTAGCTTGGTACTGTCTGACAATAAAATTGATCGGATGCATCAACTGTTAACCGGTGAGAAACTTGCCGCCCCGAAACGTTCTTTCTTTGGTCAACCAAGTCGCTCTAGCCGATCATTCCGACGCAATCGAATAACACCGCCACTACAGCAGGTGGACTTAAGCGAGTTTTCAGTTAAATCTAAGTCTGCAGAGACGGCGACGATTCAAGTCGAATTAGCAAACCGCTCAAGCCGCACGCATTCCTTGTACGTTGGGGAGCTGACAATTCCCGAAGGCACTTTCGTTACTGGCCTTCGCTTAAAGATTGGAGACACGTGGGAAACCGGACGCGTATTTGACCGTAAGACCGCAATCTGGGTATTTCAGAAAATCACGGAAGTACGACGCGACCCAGCCCTACTGTATTACACCAGTGCGACCACCGCCGAACTACGCGTTTACCCGTTCCCCGCGCAGGGAATTCGCGAAGTTGAAATCGACGTTCAAATTCATCCGCATCTTAACGCGCAAATAACACTTGGCGATCAGGCTATCGATTTAAATCCATCCATTACAAGCGCTGCAGTGGTGGCTAACGATGGCACCGTGTTAGTTGACTCACCTGCCGATGTGGCGTTTACCAGAGAAGACTATCTACACTTCATATTGGACTATTCGAGCAAGGCACGCTCGACGAGTCGCCAGTATGCTAAGAGTATCGTTGAAACGATTGAGCAAACGGGCGTTAAAAAGTACCGAATTTCGGCGGCCAATATAAGCAGCAATTCGAATACAGATGGTGATTGGCTAACCTCTACCGACCTTGACGAGATTACCGCTTATATCGACGACATCGAGTTAACTCGGGTCGGCGGCTTATGGCTAACTCAAGCATTCGCACGCGAAGCTCGAGCCCGAATCAACACACGAACCACCGACGACGTTTCACTCCGCCCAAGGTTTGTGGTGATTAGCCAGACCGACAAACTAGAAACCCCTGACGCCTCAGGTTGGCTATGGCAAATGCCCGATGTAACAGATTGGTATGTGCTGCGTAATAACACACTCAGCACGCGCCAATTTAGCCACCACACTAAGAGCTCAGCGTCAGTAATTGCTTTGAAAGATCATTCAACGATTTCTATTTTGCCCAGCACTGTGCCTAGCCTTTATAGCATCCGCACAAAAGCACCGATCGAACTCTACAACCCAGCCAAGTCTGAATTCACGCCGATCTTAACGACATCAGAAACCGCGATCGCTACGCCTAAGTGGGCAAAGTGGGCAGAGTTAGCGCAGTTATGGACTCATTGGCGAACCGTTCGCGAAAACCCAGCCACACTCGAAAGCGAACGACGCGCCCTGTTAGATCAGAGTCGAGCTTTGAATTTGTTAATACCGACAACGTCGTTGATCGTAGTCGAGAGCGCTTCGCAATGGGAGATTTTGGCGCGCAAAGAAAAACAATCAATCAATAATCATAGCGGCCTAGATTTTGAAGAAGAACAACAAACACCAGAACCCGTTTGGTGGTTATTATTGGCGGCGTTGCTGATTTTTATCTACCATCGAGACAAGCGAACGCGGCGCGCCTAATGCTAGCCGGCATATTGGTTTAACCCGGCGTTGAGCACAGCACTATGCACGCCTTGCTCAGTGCCCGATGACCAAGTGTGTGAGCAGCCTATTGGCCGAAAAAGGTATGGCTAAAAGATTAGCTCGCTTTGATAAAGACGGCGGAATGAAACGCACTCTTCCAAGGCTCGGAGACACGGTAATCAGAATCTTTGCTTTCGGATACGTTCGGGCAATTCTAAGAATGAGATTTTCATGTTGCTCGAACAGAGTTTCGCCGTTCAGTATTATCTGACGTATATCATTGTAGCGACCCGCAGCGCCAAGCAGCTCAGAGATACTGTCGAATAGAACTGGCTTGATGACTCGGTCGCGCTTGAGCTGAGAATACACTTCGCGACCGCGTGCTGTGGCGTCAACGATCAGCGCTAGATTCTTTTCACTTGTTGTTGAAGCGTCAGGAACCGCTGCTTTAGGTGTTCGCTTAGAAGCGTTTAGCGCTTCCTTTATGTCAGTAATATTCCAAGGCTTTGGAAAAATCACCACGTCATCAGCGCCCGACACTTTCTGCCGCAACTCGGTCGTAATCGGTATGCCCGTCAACATAATACGTTTGCTTTTAGGCGAATTCTTTCGGCACCAATTGAGTAACTCATGACCATTGCTGCCGGGCATGACTTCGTCAGATATGATCACGTCGAACCCACCATTACTGGCAATAAGAGCTTGTGCTTGCGCAGCTGATTCAGACGTATGAATATCATAATCCGAATCAAGCGCCGCACTCAATGCTCGTAAAACTCTCGGTTCATCATCAACCAATAAGACCTTAGCCATATCTCTCTCTTTTTATGTTTCGCTTAAATTTTTTAAACAAACTGATTAGCTTAAACAAGCTTAATAAGGTTTAGTCGGCGACGGGAAACGATACCGTCACCGTGGTTCCAGTTCCAACCTCACTATCAAAGCGAATGCTACCTTGGTGAGACTGAATAATGCGATCCGCAATCGCTAAGCCCAAGCCAGTACCTTCACCTGCTTGCTTGGTGGTAAAGAACGGTTCCACAATACGTTTTAATGACTCGGGGTCGATACCACGACCGTTGTCTTGGAATATAGCTTGAACCAAACCATTGCCAAATTTAGTCGTAACTTTAATTTCACCGGCATCGGCATCGGTAGCATGCGCCGCGTTACTAATGATATTAGTAAACACACGCACGAGCTGGTCCGGCACACCACTGATGTTAGGGAGTGGCGAACCTAGGTTAGTGGTAATGGTACGATTGGCGATGGTCGGCGTGCTGATTTTTAATGAATATTCAATACGTTCATTAATATCAACATTCTCGGTCGGCGCATCTGACTCATGACTAAAGCTGGTTAACGAAGCAACAATGCCTTTAATTTCTCGCAAGCCTTCTGAGGCATCGTCGAGCAGTAGATTCATGCTCTCGGGATTATGTTTATCACCCAGTTGTCGATACGCTGAAATTTGGTCTTTCAACATGCCACTTAGTGCTGATTTGTCGCGCTGTGGATCAGCTGCATAACTGGCTAAGGCATCGACCTTAGATAACACTGGCATCAGTCCGCTAAATTTTGCTTTAATGGTTTCTAGGTTTGACAAGGTATAGCCCAACGGCGTATTCACCTCATGTGCAACGCCCGCTACTAGCTGCCCTAACGAAGCCATTTTCTCAGTTTGTTCGAGTTGCCGCTCTGATACCCGTAGCTCATCGTAGGCAACCTTAACCTCAGCCGTCTTAGCTTCTACCTCTCGATCAAGGTGTTTATAAAGATTACGTAAGCGGAAGAACAAAAAGCCTAGCAAACCCATCATTACTAGCACATAAGCGATGATGTAATAACGCAGTACTTCGCGAGTATTATTATTGTCCAGCTGCCATAGATTCCAAGCATTTGAAATCTCTTCAACCTGCTGACTGCCATTTTTTGAATTCAATAATTTACCAAGATATTGATCAGTTTTGGTTTTTGAATCTATCGCTGTCGCGACATGATTGGCAAACTCCAACACCTTGATTCCGACTGCTTCGGGCATGACCGCTTCAGTCGCTAAAATCTCATTCCGATAATCAATAACATCCGCAATTGGCTTTCGACTGCCCTGCCTAGTGAACTCAAGCATATCGATCACCACCTGCTTATACAGGTCACTAACGTCTGTCAGTTCAGCTTGCTGAGCCGACTCCGTGAGCTGCGCTCCAACCAACGGAATATACGTCTCTGAGTTTCTCAACACCGAGTTAGACGATTTAAAATCTTCGACTTGGTCGACTTTCACTTCTACCGATGTTTTGAAAGTATTAAACCGCTTCTCCAGTAAACTTCCGGAAATCTTTGATTCGTTAAAATGGCTCTCAGACAGTTCTGACACAGCTCGCTCTAAGGCAACCGTACTGCGCACCAACATGTCGTAATTGGTATCAATGTTAGTCCGACTTCTGAGCGCTAGTTCATTGATATTAGAATCAAGCCCATCTAATTTAAGTAGCTGACTATTAACGTCTTGGTTAGTTAATACATCGTTGGGCAATCTCGATTCAACATAGAAGAGGCCTGCACCACCGGCGATGGCTATGAGAATGATCACAGCAAACAGTATTGAATTTTTCATTATTGGCTAACTCCCTGGGGTTTCTCGCCCACCAGCGATTCTAAGAACGCAATAATTGCGTCTCGGTCTTCTGTCGGCACTCCACGCCCAAGCTGATACTTGATCATAATGTCGACGGCTTCTTGTATTGTTGCGACGGAACCATTGTGAAAGTAGGGCGCCGTTTTAGTTACTAAACGCAAGCTAGGAACTTTAAATACGCGCTTATCCCATTCATTATTTGTCACGGTGTAGCGCCCAAGGTCGTCGCTTAAGCTACCGTTCTGCATGCTAATATCTTCAAGCACACCAAACTTTTGAAACATATTGCCGCCAACGTTTGCGCCTTGATGACATGCTACACAACCGTATGATTTGAATAATTCGTAGCCCTTCAATTGTGTGGCGTTAATCGCGGCTGAGTCACCTCGCAGATAGCGATCAAATGGTGCGTTCGGCGTGATCAGTGTTTTTTCAAATTCCGCGATCGCATCAACAATGAGTTCCTTCGAAATCGCTTGACCGTAAACCTCATGGAACTCCGATGAATACGACGGTCCATTCTGAAGCTTAGCGAGTGCGTCATCCCATGAGATCATGCCCATCTCCACCGGGTTAGTTACCGGCGACAAAGCTTGATGACTAAGGTTATCAGCGCGACCATCCCAAAACTGTTTGAAATTGAACACGGTATTGAATACCGTCGGCGAATTTCGCTCGCCAAGCTGGCGTTTGATGCCTTCTGAAACATTACGCGTTTCAGCGCCCCATTTATCGAGGTCGTGGCAACTGGCACATGAAATTGTTCCGTCTGCCGATAAGCGCGTATCGAAAAAGAGTTTTTTACCGATTGCCGCCTTAGCCTCATCGACATCAACCGCGGTAGGAAGCGGCAGTATCGGTTCACTCGACTGTGCAATCGTTGAGTAGCACGCTACCAATAGCAACAGCCAAACAGCGCGCAAAAGTTTGTTTTCAATACATTTAAGCATTTGTATCCCTATTATGTTTACATTAGTCGAAGGTCATTCATCGCTAGAAAAAAGTCTATACTCAGGGCTGTAATGCGCCCGCTTCGTCACCATGCATTGGAGAGGTATGCGGATAGTGAGATTTCTAGCTTAAAGTTGACAATAGGTCTAGTTCTAATAGCGCGAGTCTATATAAGCGCCTGTACGCGGTATATACGTAGATATACCAATATGACAGTTGTTTACACACTTTAAGTCGCTTTGACCACCATTGTTAGTCACATGACTAGAATCATTGGTGAGCGCCGCTAAGCAAAGACCGAGTTTTGCTGCGCACTTTCAAACAACACGCCAATGCCCTAACGATTCACACAGAACGAGCAGCCATTGATGCGACTGGAGCGCGGCTATTATCAGTCTGATATGATGACCGTTTAAGAGCTTTAACGGCCACACATGCCCACCACTTTCGACCAGCTAACTCGGAGTCAGTAACGCCAATGGATATCTATGTCTTGGCAGGTTTCCTTGTACACTTCGGTGCGGCGATTTGGGCAATTTATCACAATCTATTATTTAAACGTGATACGCGGGCGGCACTCAGCTGGATTATGATTTGCCTGTTGGTGCCGTATCTGGGGCCACTCACTTACTACCTATTTGGCATCAATCGTATTCAACGCAGAGCGCAGGGTCTTAAGCGCGGCTTGTTAGCCGTAGCCTATGAAATAGCCGATCACAAGCCAGCAAAACACACACCTAAGGCACTCGCAGGTTCTCACTCAAGCATCACTGCCGGAGCCACACCCTATAACACTAACTTAGCTCGCATTGGTTACACAGTGTCCGGCCGCAGCTTGGTCAACGGCAACCAAGTTAGTGCACTGCACAATGGAGATGCGGTGTATCCAGCGATGCTACTGGCGATTGAAAAAGCAACTAAGTGTGTGTACCTGACCAGCTATATTTTTAAGAGTGATCGAATCGGCAAACGCTTTATTGAAGCATTGAGCGCTGCCAGCGAACGTGGAGTCGACGTCAAAGTAATCGTTGACGGTGTAGGCAACCTGTATTCGTTTCGACGCAGCACCACGCTGTTGCGAAACAAAGGACTAAAAGTGGTTCAGTTTTTACCGCCGACTTTGATTCCACCGAGCGCGCATATCAATCTACGCAATCACCGCAAGATTCTGACAGTAGATAACACGCATGCCTTTATTGGTGGCATGAATATCAGTGACGACAATTTGGATTACCCCAAACGACTACGCTCGGTGACCGATATGCATTTTGAGGTATCTGGCCCAGTAGTTGATCAACTCACCAGCCTATTTAACTATGATTGGCATTATGCCCACGGTCACGATACGGCTACTGTCGATTGCGCTATATCGCCTAACACCGGTGACATGGCGTGTCGGCTTATTCCAGATGGCCCTGATGAATCGTTAGATGCCTTGGCCGTTACCATACAAACCGTGATCAGTTCCGCCACCGAACGGGTCGCCATTATGACCCCGTATTTTCTGCCTTCGCGAGAAATGTTGTCGGCAATACAATCAGCAGCAATTCGCGGCGTAACAGTGCAAATAGTGCTACCTCTAGAAAACAATTTATTTTACATGCATTGGGCAAATCGAAACTTGCTCGCCGAATTGCTCAATTGGGACGTGAAAATTTACTATCAACCGTCGCCATTTTGCCATACCAAATTACTCTGTGTTGACCGCAGCTATAGCTTGATTGGATCAGCGAATTTAGACCAACGCAGCTTGCGCTTGAACTTCGAACTCGGTTTAGAGGTTTTCTCTGAGAGCCTAAATGCGCAGCTGGTTGATCACGTGCACGAGGTGATTCAACGCAGTACCGAAGTCACTTATCAACAATTGGCATCGCGCTCGGTGCTAGTGCGCTTGCGCGACTCACTGGTGTCAATGATGTCGCCTTACCTCTAGCGCGGTTAATAGACCGCCCTCGACTATTCGCTGATAGCCGATACCGCAACACTCGCGCTCTGCATATAAGCCTGCACGCGATCCGCGGCATTTTGCCGAATATTCATATGAAACAGAGTCCAATCGTTCGGATGTAGGCTACGGTCCTCACCAGCACCGCGATTATCGAACGGCGAACCGAGCTGCGGATCCACCATTAGGGAGCCATCTTGATGACAACGAGCGGACGTATAGCCAACCATCGGGGCACCGATAGTGGTGTACTTAAACCCTGGGTTTTGGTTTTTTAAAAGTTCAGGAATAGCGTCTTTCCATTGCATCGGCACGGCACCGAGGTTAGCTTGCTTCGGAACTTTTTGTTGATCAACTTTCCAACTTAGAGGGTTCACACATAACGTTCTAGGTCGGTTAGCCCATTCCCATCCACTCGGATACCAATAAGGTAAGACGCCGTCTGGGTCGCGGCCGGTGCCTTCTACATCATAGGTGTCATAGGTCACTAAACACCCGGTCATACCAGCCTCAGTGCATAAAGGAATATTAGGGATCGTGACGGTTAGCGCATCGCTGGGAATCCAATAACCGATTAGATATGCGGCGACCATGCTCTTTCGCAGCGCTTTGCCATCAACATGATTCGCCAGCAACCTTAAAGAGTGCAGCGTGCCTTGACTATGACTGGCCAGGATAAACGGTCGTGCTGGATCCCGATGTTTCAAAAAATAGAGAAATGCTTGCTCCACATCTTGATACGCCAAATCCAGCGCTTGAATAGCGGCTGGTGAGCCGGTTTTAATAAAGGCAGCTAGGTGTGCCTGACGGTAGCGTGGCGCATACACGCGACAACACGAACTGAACGTACTCGCCACTGTTGCCAACACATGCTCAGTCCCTTGCTCGGCAAACTCGTTAGTCGACATCGCTGAATTCCAAGAGCCACCACTAAAATACGTGGTCGGCTGTACAAAAAACACGTCAACCGGTGCCTGCTCTGGCACGATGGTAGTAACCCCGTCTGGTGCGAGGTCGGCACTGTCGTTGACACCCGGATGCGCGCTCCAGAACGCTAGCTGACTATAGTCAGGTGCCGCTGGTACTTGCTCTATCGAAAAATCGACTGGCGGATTGATGTACCACGCAATAATCTGCTTATGAAAGGCAAGCAAGCCACCGATGAGTAGAACAGCAACCAGCACCGCTCGTTTAATAGGCGAGTTTTTAAACAGCATATAAGAGAGAGACCAAGCAGAGAATTATTTTATCCCAAGAAACTACTCATTTTTGTTCAATCAAACAAGCCTAAATCTATAGCTCGTCTTCCGCGACCACCACCAAACAATCTTCCGCGACCAGCGTAAACACTTTGTCTTTAAGCGGGATCAACTCGACACCACTATTGGCAGCTTGATCACTCTCAAGCGCCTTAATTTTGACGCCAAAACAAACCTCTTCACGGTTCTGTGCGGCCGCAATTAAATCGGCAAAACTAAGCTCAACTGGAAATGAATCAAAATACAACGACAGCGGCTTAAGGTAGATCTCTGAACCGTCTTCTTGAAAAATATCATCGTAAACATCCTTGATGTGCCGACTTTCAGATATTTGCGCCATGATCATACTAACCAGTCGATTCGATATGATCATATCTTTGACGCCGGCTTTAGCGATCAACTCATAGTTTTGTGATTCCAGCACTTCGGTGATTAATTTGGTTTCACCATGCGATGGTTCCAAGCTCTGAAAAATACTTCGCAGTAACAGCAAGGTGACAATATTTTCTGAATCCACTTGTTGCGTATCTTTGTCTTCGCGAGCACTGGCCAAAATAATGATATTGCCGTACCGGCTGGGCTGTAAGTCGAGCAACGATGCGCGATCAAGCGGATTAATATCAATCAAATTTATTTTAATGTTTTCAATATCTTGATCGATGCGCGCCAGTTCGTCTTGCTCGCTCTGACTGGCTTGATAAATCACCACGTCAATCTCGCTACCCTCTTGCACATAGTCGGAAAATTCTCTGAGGATAGTTTCGGATTTGTGGTTCCAACCAACAATCAGCTCTCGCTCTGTACCTTGTTCTGCGCGCGTATTAAGTGCTGGAAACTGATTCGGTAGCGCAACCGGTGTGGCCTGGAAATCAATCGTTGAATCGTCATCCGCAACAATGAGGACTTCATCGTCGCTCTGCATTTGATAATCAACCGGTGGGTTAATCAGCAACTCACCGCTGGCATGTCTTACCCCAATCGGCACACCGTCAGGAAAATTGAACGCCAGCTTACCGAAACGCTCACCGCGCCAGTCGGTGCCATAGAAATACATTTCGCAGCCATCAAACGATAAGATTTCGTTGTAGACCACCGACAAACCGACTGATCGAGATGTTTGCACTAACAACTTAGCTAAAATATTGGCTGTATCTAACGTGACTACATAGTCTGGGAAGGTGTTTTCGATGATGTCTCGATAAGTATCGTTATACACTTCCGCAACGATTGCATAGTCGTCTTTATCGACACTTCGCGTGGTGGCAGCCAACACAGTTTGAATGACCATTGCATCACTGGCGGTCTTGGCGGCATCGGTATCGGTATCCGCGCAGCCGGCCAAAACAATCACCGACTTAGCTGATTCTATCGACACCATGTCTAAGTTCACCAGAATGGTGCCTTTGCCGGAGCGTGTCACCACTCGGGTACTTTTTGTATTCGGCATTCGCAACCGAAGCACATCATCAATCTCTTGTTTGTCTCGGTCAGCTAGAATAACTACCGCAGCATCGTTTTCGCTTTCGTTAGCCCATACCAATTCACGCAATATCTCGATAACGCGCTGCTCGTCCCAGCCAATAATCAATGTATGATCGTCTTCGATCACCTTAGAGCGGCCACGCTTTAGCTCGGCTAATTTCTGATCTAAGCCAGTGGTGATCACTGCCACCAAAGCTGACAACATAATGACCCCAGCCAAGCCCGCAATAATGGCGAAAAATTTGTACCAAGCGGATGACAGAATGTCCTGCGCCATATTACCGGGATCGGTCAGTTGCAGGAAAGTCACATAGAGGTTGCCAAAGAAATCCAAAGATTCATATTGTTGGGCAATACCCGGACTGAGCATATGCAACAAACCACGCAAACCGGCAACCACCAAAAACAGTGCGACAAACACAAACAATAGAGCCTTGAACGACGACGTACTGCCTTTTGCCATAAAGGTGTCGAAGCGATACTGCAACTTATTCTTGAGTGACACAGCGCCAACAGTATCGGCGTCCCGAGCAAAGTCCATCGACCGATCCACCACTTGCTCAACGGCTTCAGGTTCGGTTTGATAGCTCTCGGTTTGATCGGGTATTAGCTCTTCAACATGCTCGAGTATTTCGATGTCAGCTTCCGCACCGATTTTCTCTAATTGACCTTTAACGTGATTAGCTCGGTTCGGATTAGTGGTCCGCGAGACGATGACCGGCTCACCACTGAGTAGCACCTCAGTATAAGACTCATCTTTTTTCAAGGCTCGAGCAAGCTTACTCGCCACCGCTTGCGGATCGGCTCCGGGCTTGGTCTTGCCTGAGAAAATCACATGATATCGCTGACCCATCTTAACTCCCTGAAATGCGGCCGAACCCGCTTAACTTATTTAATACTCTTGGTGCGGCTCATGGTAGTGAATACACCTCAAATACTCAACATCTGGCTACTATTTTATTTATCAGTCGAATAGTCCTTCTAGCTCATGACCTAAACGTCTGCTTGAGTCTCTCTAGTTAACGCTTGGATTGCGCGATTAGAGTCGGTAACGCAAACGCCAGCAAGCTAATCGCTAACCAATAAAGGCTTAAAACAACTAGCGCGGACCAATCAAATGGAACCAGAAATTTATTTAACGCGATAACCGAATCAGAAACACCAAACAGCAAGGCACCAATCGCAATCTGCCACTCGGCAGCCCCTTGATGACCCTTGGCGTTTAACGCCATGCCAATCGCTTGCGCCATCATAATGACAATTATTAGCAAATACGCCGCCACCGGCACCAGCAGCGCACCAAGTTTGGGATACAAAATTGAATAGTACGCACCACAGATCAGTAAACTGATGCCGAGTACCTTGGGCTTAAGCTGATTGCCTCGCAGGCTAATGAAACTCACGATGAAACACAGATGTGCTACAAAAAACGCCGCTAAGCCAAATACGAAATAGTCATTTTTCAACAATAAGGCATCGCCCAACAGACACGCAAATAGCGCAATTAAGGCAATCGGCGACTCGCGACGAGACAAGCCAATCGAGCGCCATACGAATAAACCAATGACCAAAATGGTCGTCAGGGGCTTGAGTAGCATAAACCAACCCCATTGCTCATTCAGTACTGAGCCGATAGCGGCACACGCACAAAGCGCAATTGATGCAAGAATCCAGCGGCTCACTGTCGACGACGAAGCGGTGGTTAGCGAGTCCATGCGCACCACTTAACTACTATTTTGGTTCGCGAAGCCATATTAAAACTGCACCAAGGCCATCGTATCAACGTCGCCTAAACGCGCGCGACCGTTCAACTCGGCTAGTTCAATGACAAATGCGAACAATCTAACATTACCCCCGACCTGATTAACCAAGGCTGCGGCCGCCGATGCGGTGCCGCCGGTGGCGAGCAGGTCATCAATAATCAGCACCTG
Source organism: Arenicella xantha (assembly GCF_003315245.1). NCBI lineage: Bacteria > Pseudomonadati > Pseudomonadota > Gammaproteobacteria > Arenicellales > Arenicellaceae > Arenicella > Arenicella xantha. The sequence goes on from NZ_QNRT01000001.1 coordinate 1,159,025, forward strand.
GTCGCCCTGCTTAATCGCAGTTTTCTGTAATTCGACTTCCGCTTCACCATATTCTAGGGAGTAGGTTTCCGACACGCAGTCACCACCAAGCTTACCCTTCTTACGCGCCATAACGACCGGCAAACCTAACTGCAAGCCCAGCGCCGCCCCAAACAAAAATCCACGGGCATCGAGCGCCACAATGCGATCAATCGAATGGTTCTCACATTCATCGGCAAATTGCTGGATCACCCAAGCGAATGCTTCAGGGTGCTCGGTGATTGATTCAATATCTTTAAATTGAATTCCCGGTTTAGGGAAGTCGGGAATCGTTCTGATCAGTGATGCTAAGTCCATAAACGTTTAACGCTCGCCATATAAATAGTCTTTTCGCAATTATAACGATTCCTTATGACTCTCGTACGGGCTTTTCCTTGTGGCGAGCCAAAGCAGGCTTTATATTGGCCATTCAGTTACTTTTACAGGGATTATTATGACCATCGACACACGCGCTATTTCGATTTCGTTGGTGATATTAGCAACCATTTCGGTATTCTACGTTTTAGTCGTAGGTCAGGCGTTTTTGGTTCCATTAGCCGTAGCGCTTATGGTTTGGTATGTCATTAATGCTTTGAGTCGCACATTTGCCCGCGCAATTCCCATTTTTGATAAGCCCAATTGGCTAACCATGTTGTTGGCGCTAATAAGTATTGGAATGTTCTTTGGTTTTGCGATCGACATGGTGTCCGACAATATATCAGCGGTACGCGAAGCAGCTCCTCAGTACAAAGTAAACTTTGACCGCATGATGGCCGACCTCGCCGCTAACTCACGCTTTGATTTACTCAGTAACGTCAAACAAATGGTTACCAACATCGAGATCGCACCGCTTATCTCAGCCTTGGCTAGCACCTTCACCAGTATGATCGGTAATGTGTCGTTAGTGTTGTTCTACGTTATGTTTATGCTGCTGGAACAAGGCACTTTTCAGAATAAGATTCGCGCGATTTTCCCTGATCAGAATCGACGTGGCTCAATTATGAGTATTTTGTCGCACGCTCAGGAAGACATTCAAACCTACTTGTGGATTAAAACCGTCACTAGTTCTTTAACGGGAATCATTAGCTACGGGGTTTTACTCTGGGTCGGCGTCGATTTTGCTGGATTTTGGGCGTTCACGATTTTTATGTTGAACTTCATTCCCACCATCGGCTCCATTATTGCGACACTATTTCCCGCTATCCTGGCCATGATACAGTTTGACACCTTCGCCCAATTCTTCATTGTATTGGCGGCGGTCGGGGCTATCCAGGTGGTGGTTGGTAACTTCTTGGAGCCACGCCTAATGGGCAACTCACTAAATGTTAGCCCGTTTGTGGTGATGATGTCATTGACCCTATGGGGCAGCATTTGGGGCATTGCAGGCATGTTTCTGAGCGTGCCGATCACGGTAATGATGTTGATCGTGTTCGCACATTTTAAGAAGACCCGCTACATCGCCATTTTACTATCGGGCGACGGTAGCTTAAAGTTTGCCGAGACCGACAGCAGCACTTCTAATGAATTAAGCCGTGATTAATAAATGCTATTGATTAGTCGCTACCATACAAACGAAAAAAAAGGCCGCATTAGCGGCCTTTTCTTAGATTTTAACTGAACTATACCCGTGTACTACAAACCGGCTGCGTCGCGCAAGGCGTCCGCTTTATCCGTATGCTCCCAAGTAAACTCAGGTTCAGTACGACCAAAATGGCCATAGGCAGCCGACTTTTTATAGATCGGACGTAGCAAATCAAGCGTTTGGATAATCGCTTTCGGACGTAGATCAAAATGCTCCGCCACCAAGGCTTCTATTCTCGCTTCATCAATTTTAGCGGTTCCAAACGTATTAACCATTAAGCTTACCGGCTTGGCAACACCAATCGCGTAGGCCACTTGCACTTCGCAGCGCTCAGCAAGACCCGCAGCAACCACGTTCTTAGCCACATAACGACCAGCATAGGCCGCCGATCGATCAACTTTTGAGGGGTCTTTACCCGAAAAAGCACCGCCACCATGATGCGCGGCACCACCGTAAGTATCGACAATGATTTTACGACCAGTAATACCACAGTCACCAACCGGTCCGCCAATCACAAATCGACCAGTAGGATTGATCAGGTACTTAGTATCTGCGGTGATCATTTCTTTCGGTAAAACTGGCTTAACAATCTCCTCAATCACCGCCTCGACTAAATCTTCATGCTTGATTGATTCATCATGCTGCGTCGATAACACAACCGTATCGATATAGCTCGGCTTACCGTTTTCGTAACGCACAGTCACTTGCGATTTAGCATCAGGTCGCAACCAAGCCAGTTGACCACTCTTACGCACTTCAGACTGTTTCTTGACTAAACGATGTGAATACTCGATCGGCATTGGCATCAATACATCGGTTTCCGTGCAAGCATAACCAAACATAAGCCCTTGGTCGCCGGCTCCTTGGTCTAGGTCAAGACCTTCACCTTCGTTAACACCTTGAGCGATGTCAACAGACTGCGGATCAAGCGTAAGCATGACCGCGCAGCTAGCATGATCAAAACCCATCTCAGAGCCTTCATAGCCAATATCTTTGATTGTCTTGCGAATACGCTCAACGACACCGTCCAAACTTCGTTTACTGGTAATTTCACCAGAAAGTACCACTAAGCCAGTATTCACCAGCGTTTCGCATGCTACACGCGAATGGGGGTCTACCTCTAACAGATAATCAAGAACCGTATCTGAAATTTGGTCAGCCACTTTATCTGGGTGACCTTCCGAAACCGATTCGGAGGTGAATAAGTAATCACGCATTGCCATACCTTTTCGTATTTTAAGGGTATTTGAGTAAATTTAGTCGGCGGAGTTTAGCACTAACTATGTTTTAATACACTTCACTCAAATCAAGTTGTCTTCGTTTTTGAACGAGCTTTCTAACCATGGTAAATCGCTTACCTAGCTGGATATTTCTTTGCCTGGCCATATTGTTGATGGGATTTGCCTTGACGCCACTAGTGCGCGTTGCACTGGGCATTGACGACACCATTCAAATGTCTTTTTTAACGATGGTGTCGATACTCATCGGAGGCTTAATGTGTGGACTAACGGCCATGTTGCTTTTAGCCAAGCGCCAACCCGAGTTACGAACTTATTTCGACGATCAAGCTGACCACGTTCAAGCGGCCAAAATGCACGCCTGCGGCCTGCTCTTATTCACCGGGCTACCACTCGCTAATTTCTTAGCCTGTTATTACCTTTGGGTCACAAGTCGCAGTCGCTCGCGATACTTAGATTACCAAGGGCGCGAAGCGATTTGCTTTCAAATCACCATCTATTTATATCTACTAATGTGCCTGTTCATGGCCTACGTGATCATCGGTGCACTTGCGATACCGCTGCTGTTAATTTTTAGCCTGTTGGCAAGCTTAACCGCAGTCGCTTCGACGCTGCGCGGCAAACAGTTTCGATACCCAGCCAATATTTCGATTATTGATCGGGGCATGCAAACAGTACCGGCTACAGAGTCTGCATAACCTCAGCCGCAGACTCCAAGGTATCGGCGATATCATTTTCGCTGTGAGTAATCGAGATAAAACCAGCTTCGAATGACGACGGTGCCAAATAGACGCCGCGGTCCAGCATTCCATGAAAAAATGCATTAAATCGAGCGCCATCACAGGCCATAGAGTCAGCAAAACTTTCCACGCGATCAGCATCAGTAAAGAAGAAGCCAAACATCCCGCCCACACCATTGGTGGCCAATGGTATATCCGCGCGGCTAGCGGCATTTTTGAGCCCAATCAACAGACTCTTGGTTTTTGCTGTTAAGTTATCGAAAAAGTTAGGCACAGAGATTAATTCAAGAGTTTTGATACCTGCCGCCATTGCCACGGGGTTACCAGACAGTGTTCCCGCTTGATAAACTGGGCCATCCGGTGAAATATGATTCATGATATCGGCTCTACCGCCAAAAGCTCCAACCGGCATGCCCCCGCCAATCACCTTACCAAAGCAAGTTAGATCAGGCGTAATACCGTAAAGCCCTTGCGCGCCCTGTAAGCCCACACGGAAACCAGTCATGACCTCATCAAAAATTAATACGGTGCCGTATTGATCACAGACCTTGCGCAACCCTTCCAAATATCCAGGCTTTGGTGTAATCAAATTCATATTGCCGGCTACCGGTTCAATAATGATAGCGGCAATTTGATCACCCAATTCAGCGAAAAGAGACTCCACCTGATCTAGATCATTAAACGGCAATGTCAGCGTTTGCTCAGCTACAGCAGCCGGCACTCCCGGCGAAGTTGGCACGCCAAAAGTAAGCGCGCCTGAGCCGGCTTTAACCAACAAGCTGTCTGAATGGCCATGATAACAACCTTCAAACTTCAAGATTTTATCGCGACCAGTGTAGCCTCGCGCTAAGCGTAATGCACTCATAGTCGCTTCCGTTCCGGAGCTCACCATACGCACTTTGTCGATGCTTGGGATTAGCTCACAGATTTTCTGCGCCAGCGACGTTTCCGACTCGGTCGGCGCACCAAAACTCAAACCATTGTCCGCCGCAGTTTTAACTGCATCAATCACTTCAGGATGAGCATGCCCTAGAATCATTGGCCCCCACGAGCCGACATAGTCAATATATTGTTTACCATCAGCATCCCAAAGATACGCGCCTTTAGCTCGTTGGATGAAAACCGGCTCACCACCCACACTTTTGAAGGCGCGAACGGGCGAGTTAACCCCGCCAGGAATGTATTGTTGTGCTTGTTCAAATCGAGAAGTAGACATGCGAATGGTCTCGTGTTTGGTGGATATGGGAGATTGCCATGATGCCGCCTTGCTCGCAATCAAAAGCAAGGCGAAAAAAAAGACGCAAATATGCGTCTTTTTCTCATTCCATAAAAATGGAACTCTATTTCTTGCCGTAACGCGACTTGAATCGACCAACGCGGCCTTCAGTGTCCATTACTTTCTGCTTGCCAGTATAAAACGGGTGGCACTCAGAACAAATTTCCACATGGAGGTCTTTGCCTAAGGTTGAGCCAGTTTTAAACGCGGCGCCGCATGCACAGGTGACGTTAATTTCACCGTATGCTGGATGGATGTCTGCTTTCATGATTTTCTCCAGTTAAAAGAGATCGAACTCGTGATTTGGCGCGAATTCATACTCAGGGCGAGCGAATATAGGGCAATCGCCGCGCTAATTCAAGCGCTTAACACGCACTGCGACTAAAATTTCTCCAATTTAGCTATTGTTTGGCTTAACACTTGAGTAAACATTCGCCAAAGCAGCAAACTGCCCAACCGATAAAGTCTCCGAACGAGCGGATGGATCGATATCAATTGCTTCGATTTGACTTGTAGATAGCATCGGCTTGAGGTTATTACGCAAGGTTTTACGTCGCATACTAAAAGCCTGTTTAACCAACGCCGTGAAATCCTCATGATCACTGACCGGATGTGCAATCTCCGTCAATGGCGTGAGCCGAGCGATGGCGGAATCCACTTTGGGCGCGGGAAAGAAGGCTGTTGGAGGCACACCAAACAAAAGCTCAATATGGTAGCGTTGCTGCAACATTACCGATAAACGACCATATTGCTTGCTACCCGGCTTGGACGCCATGCGTTCAACTACCTCTTTTTGCAGCATCACAATCTGCGAGTCAATTCGATCCGCGTACGGCATCAAGTGAAACAATACCGGACTAGAAATATTATACGGCAAGTTGCCGATCACCTTAATTTTGCGATCAACCTGATTAAGCACCGTAGCAAAATCAAACTTCAACACGTCAACACCGTGCACTGTGAGGCGCGGATTGTTGCGTGCTCGCCAATATTCCACCAAGTCTCGATCAAACTCGACTAAATGCAAATGCGCAGCCAGTGGTAAAATCAATTCAGTTAAAGCACCTCGCCCAGGACCAATCTCCAACACGATATCGCTTGGTTGCACACTTAAGCTACCCACTATCTTGGCAATGATATTCGGGTCCTGCAAAAAATTTTGGCCAAGAGTTTTTCTTGGCGCTGCAAATTCGGTCATTGGATATTCTCTGTTAACTTGCGACTGTGTTGCATACGACGCGCTTCAGCAATCGCGGTCATTAGGCTGCCGGTATCAGCCTGCCCCGAGCCGGCCAAATCAAATGCTGTGCCATGGTCAACCGAGGTGCGAATAATCGGTAGGCCCAAAGTAATATTGGCGGCTTCGCCAAACCCTTGCGACTTTAAGACTGGCAAACCTTGGTCATGATACATCGCCACCGCAATGTCAGCCTTTGCCAAATATTTAGCAGTAAATAGTGTATCCGCCGGCAATGGACCGACCACATCCAAACCTTCAGCGCGTAAACGCGCCAACGCCGGCTCAATGATTTCGATTTCTTCCATGCCCAAATGTCCACCTTCACCAGCATGTGGATTCAACCCGCAAATCAACTGGCGCGGTGCAGCAATACCAAACTTCGACCTAAGGTCATGATCAATAATTCGACATACTTGCATAATGCGCTGCTCAGTAATCGCGGCACTGACGTCTTTTAACGGCAGATGCGTTGTTATCAGCGCAACCCGAAGGCGCGACGTCGCCAGTAGCATAACCGGCAACGGGGCGCCGGTTCGCTCGGCCAAGTATTCGGTATGCCCACTAAAAGCCATGCCGGCATCATTGATAATCCCCTTGTGTAACGGGCCAGTCACCATCGCCGAAAAATCACCTTGTAGGCAACCATCAATGGCGACATTTAACATGTTAATCACACCCGGCACGTTTACTACACTTGGCGCCCCACAAACACTTGGGTCAGCCACAGGTACATCGATCACCCTGAGGCTCGACGGCAAGGCAATGCCTAAGCGCTCAGCTCGCGCTATCAACACTCGTCGGTCGGTGATCACCGCAATATCCAACAATTCTGATTCTTGAGCTAGCTGTAGGATGATGTCTGGGCCAATTCCGGCGGGTTCACCGACGGTATAAGCAATTCGAGGCATAGGCGTTGTGGTTGGCATTTTCTGATTATACCGCCTGCCCTTACCTAACGGTTATTTTATGTGGTTAAGCTCGTTACCATCGACGCGGTTTGCTAGAATCATTCTTTTACTTAACGCCCCTCTCCTAATGAGCAACCGACCTCTTCATATCGTGATTTTGGCCGCCGGCAAAGGCAGCCGTATGCTTTCCGACCAACCAAAGATCTTGCATCAAGTTGCCGGCAAGAGTTTGCTTGACCATGTACTCGATAGCGCATTGGGCCTCAATCCACAAATGATACATATCGTGGTGGGTCACGGTAAAGACGAAGTAATGGCGGCATTCGAGCATCATACTAGCCGCTCTTTATTTAGCTGGGTTGAACAAACCGAGCAGCTCGGCACGGGTCATGCAGTCTCCACAGCACTTCCAGCGATTCCCGAAGAGGCAGATGTATTAACCCTAACCGCTGATGTACCCCTGATCAAACAGCAAACATTAAGCGATTTAACGGCCTGCCTAGACACCCATTGCTTGGCGATTCTTACCGCCACAGTGGCAGACCCAACTGGACTGGGCCGAATCACACGTAACGACGATGGTGACATCACAGGCATTGTTGAACATAAAGACGCGAACTCCACACAACGAGCAATTCGCGAAATTAACTCAGGCATTATTTGTGCGCGCCGATCCGAGTTGGCCGACTGGCTTACCCGAATTGACAGCGATAATGCTCAAAACGAATACTATCTGACCGACATTCTAGGATTAGCTCACCAAGACGGTGCGCCAATAGCGAGTCGGCAGCCAGCGCAAAACCATGAAGTAATGGGCATCAACAGCCGCAAACAATTAGCCGAGGTAGAGCGGCTATATCAACGCGAATTAGCTGACCTGCTAATGGAACAAGGGGTTACACTGCGTGATCCGTCGCGAATTGATATTCGTGGCGATGTTACTATTGGTGCAGACACTATTATCGACGTTAACGTTGTCATTGAAGGCCCTACTCATATCGGCCGGCACGTAACGATTGCACCAAACTGCATCATCACAGCAAGCCGCATTGCGGATTCTGTCAAGATTCATGCCAATACGGTGATCGAACAAACCGAGATTTCTTCAGGTGCCAACGTCGGACCATTTGCGCGCCTCCGGCCAGGCACGACCATTGGTGAAAACGCGCGTATTGGCAATTTTGTCGAGACCAAGAACTCGAAGTTAGCCGAAGGGGCCAAAGTGAACCACCTCAGTTATGTGGGCGATGCAACTGTGGGCCGTAACACGAACATCGGTGCCGGTGTTATTACTTGCAATTACGATGGCGCCAATAAACATCAAACGACCATTGGCAATGACGTATTTGTCGGGTCTGATTGCCAACTAGTCGCGCCAGTAGAGATTGAAGATGGCGCCACTATTGGTGCCGGATCGACCATTACGCAACATGTTGGTAAAAATCAACTCGCGATTAGCCGAGGCCGTCAGCGCCAGATTTCTGGCTGGCAGCGACCGGTGAAGAAAAAACTCCGTTAGAGAAAACGATAGGATTATTGATATGTGTGGAATTGTAGGGGCAGCAGCGGCGCGAAATATTACGCCTACGTTATTGGATGGCTTGCGCCGCCTTGAATACCGAGGCTACGACTCCGCGGGTTTAGCCGTCGTCGACGGCAAGGGACAACTCTCACTGCGTCGCAGTGTTGGCCGCGTTGCCAGTTTGACAGCAATAGCTGATCAGGTAGACGGTCATGTGGGTATCGCTCATACACGCTGGGCAACCCACGGCCGACCCGCCGAGAATAATGCGCATCCACACACCAGCTCATCGCAGGTTGCAGTGGTGCATAACGGCATTATCGAGAACCACCAAGAATTACGAGCTCGGCAAATTGAGCAAGGATTTCCATTCAGTTCTGAAACCGATACTGAAGTTATTGTTCATCAAATCGATTGGCATATGCAACAAGGCTTAGGCTTGCTGGCTGCGGTGCAAGCAACAGTATCTGAGCTACGCGGCGCCTATGGTTTAGGCGTGGTGTCCAAACTGGAACCTGACACTCTAATCGCGGCTCGCAGCGGATCCCCTTTATTGATCGGCTTAGGTGAGCATGAAAATTTTATTGCCTCCGACATGTCGGCACTAATCCCTGTATCGAACCGCTACATGGTTATGGAAGACGGCGATATTGCAAAGATCACCAGCACTTCAGTTGAGATTTTTGACCTTAACGGCCAACCAGTTGAACGCAAAGTGATTATCAGCCACCTCAGTGACGAAGAGACCGAGCTGGAAGGGTATGCGCATTACATGAAGAAGGAAATTCATGAACAAACGCGCGCCATAACTGAGACATTAGAAGGTCGACTCGGTGCCGACAGCGTCTTAGAGCTGCCGTTCGGTGACAATGCGCGGGAAATATTCGACCGTACCAAAGAGGTAAAAATCATTGCCTGTGGTACTAGTTATTACGCCGCATCGGTAGCTCGCTACTGGTTTGAAGAATTCGGCATTAAGTGTGACGTAGAAATCGCTAGCGAATATCGCTACCGCAAACACGTAGTCAATCCCGGCACGTTGTTTATGACCATCTCACAGTCAGGCGAAACACTTGACACCATGGCCGCGCTGGAAATGGCTAAGACGATGGGTTACTCGAATACACTATGCATTTGCAACGTACCTGAAAGCTCACTTGTCCGTGCTAGCGACTTAACCATTTTCACCCATGCTGGGCGTGAGATTGGGGTCGCCTCGACTAAAGCCTTTACTACCCAATTAGTCACCTTGCTAATGGTTGCAATCTGCTTAAGACGTAGACGCTTGGGCGACGGCAGAACAATTGATGCCATGGAAACTGAGATCGTCAACGAGCTGCGCACGCTGCCCCAACAAATTGAAAACGTGCTGAGTTTAGAAGACCAAATAATTGTCATGTCGAAGCACTTTGGAGATAAAGAACACGCTTTATTTTTGGGTCGCGGAGCACATTTCCCAATTGCTATGGAAGGCGCACTAAAGCTTAAAGAAATTTCTTATATTCATGCTGAAGCCTACGCTGCAGGCGAATTAAAACACGGCCCGCTGGCATTAATAGACGAAGATATGCCGGTGGTTGCGGTTGCCCCGAATGACGAATTATTGGAAAAACTCAAATCCAATTTGGAAGAGGTAAGAGCACGCGGCGGTAAGCTGTTTGTATTTGCCGATGCCGAATCCGGCCTAAGGTCAGACGATCAAGTAATGGTCTTGAACGTTGCTCCGGTCAATAATTTTATAGCTCCCATACTTTATGTGGTGCCGCTACAACTGCTGGCGTACCACGTTGCGTTATTAAAAGGCACGGACATCGATAAACCTCGAAACTTAGCCAAATCAGTGACGGTCGAATAAGTGGATATTTCACATATTTTTAATGAGCTAAACGACGCTCAACGTGAGGCCGTCGCTGCGGCTCCTTCACCGGTATTGATTCTGGCAGGGGCTGGCAGCGGTAAGACTCGCGTGCTGACGTCACGAATAGCGTACTTAGTCGAAGCACACAACGTGTCTCCGCTGTCAATTATGGCGGTGACCTTTACCAATAAAGCCAGCAAGGAGATGCGCATACGCATTGAAGAAATGCTCGGCCTCCCCATGTCTGGAATGTGGATCGGTACTTTTCACAGCCTTGCGCATCGCTTACTTCGTCAGCACTATCAAGAAGCTAATTTGCCGCAGGCATTCCAGATACTCGACAGTGACGACCAGCTACGAATGATCAAACGTAGCCTCAAAGAGCTCGCGCTGGATGAAGCTTATTGGCCACCAAAACAAGTACAGTGGTTTATCAGTGGACACAAAGAAGAAGGGCGACGTCCGACCGGCGTGCCGCCCAGCAATGACCCGCAACAACAAACCCTGCTAGCGGTTTACAGTCATTACGAATCCTTATGTCAACGCTTTGGATTGATCGATTTCTCGGAGCTGCTACTGCGTGCCTACGAGTTGCTTAAAAACAATGAAGTGTTGCGCGCACGTTACCAAGACCGTTTTCAACATGTACTGGTCGACGAGTTCCAAGACACCAACTCAATCCAATATGCATGGTTACGCCTGCTGGTACAAAAGTCTCGCAATCTATTCGCGGTCGGCGATGATGACCAAAGCATTTACGGATGGCGCGGCGCCAAAGTCGAGAACATCCTGCAATTTGAGAAAGATTTTCCCGACACCAAAGTCGTGCGCCTCGAGCAAAACTATCGCTCCACCAGTCATATCTTAAGCGCCGCAAATGCTGTTATTGAAAACAACAATACACGCCTTGGCAAGAACTTATGGACCGCCGGTGAAGACGGTGAACAGGTCAAACTCTATACCGCTTATAACGAACAAGACGAAGCGCGCTTTATTATTGACCAAATCCAAGCATGGGTAGATCAAGGAGGCTTGCGCAGCGAAGTCGCTATTCTTTATCGTTCAAATGCTCAGTCTCGAACCTTCGAGGAACGCCTATTAAATGTCGGCATGCCATATCGAGTCTACGGTGGACTACGCTTTTTCGAGCGTGCCGAGATTAAAGATGCGCTTGCGTATTTGCGACTCTGTACCCGCGGCGATGATGACCCCTCATTTGAGCGCATCGTCAACACTCCAACTCGCGGCATTGGCAACAAAACCGTCGACACCATTCGCGAATACGCTCGACAAAACCAGCTTTCCATGTGGGATGCGGCAAATCAGCTAGTCATCGGCTCCCAGCTAACGTCTAGAGCGCAATCAGCATTAGCCGTATTTGTGAACCTAATCCAAGAAATACGCTCACAAATTCAGGACCAAGACCTGTTTCAGCAAATTGAGATTATGCTGGATCTCAGCAAGCTACTAGAGCATTTTAAGAAGGAAAAAGGTGAGAAAGGCCAAGCGCGCGTAGAAAACTTGCAAGAACTGGTGACCGCAGCACGCGGATACGAAATTGACGAAACTGACGACGACCTGCCGCCGCTTTCTTCATTCTTGGCTCACGCGGCACTAGAAGCCGGCGAAGGCCAAGCAGAAGAGTGGGAAGACTGTGTTCAGCTTATGAGCTTACACACCGCCAAAGGGCTCGAGTTCCCCTTAGTATTCCTCACCGGCCTCGAGGAAGGCTTATTTCCACACCAACGTTCATTGGAAGAAGGCTCCGGTCGGCTCGAAGAAGAACGACGATTGTGCTACGTGGGCATGACTCGCGCAATGCAACAACTGTGGTTGACACACGCCGAGAGTCGCCGTCTATATGGCTCGGAAAAATACACTAGTCCGTCTAGATTCCTCGGTGAAATTCCCGATGAATTGGTGCTTGCAGTACGGCCCAAACCAAAAACCAATTACTCGGCACCAGAACGCAAACACTCGGCTTGGGTCGATGACCAAAGTACCCACGAAAGCGGGGTTACGGTAGGCATGCGCGTTGGACATCCTAAATTTGGTGAGGGTATGGTAGTCAATTTGGAGGGGCACGGTGAATATGCTCGAATCCAAATCAACTTTGCCGAGGTCGGCAGCAAATGGTTGGTGCTCGCCTACGCCAACTTAACCCAGCTGTAACGGTAAGTACGTTGTCTACTCCACCAGTGCCTGAACGCGTGGTATTGCTGCATGGCTTACTGCGCACGCGGAGCGCCATGAGCCGCCTCGCTACGGAGTTACAAGCAGATTATGAAGTAGTCAATCAAACCTATCCGTCGCGACGTCATAATATTGAGACATTGGCAACTTTAGCTATCGAAAACGGCTTAGCCAACCGCCAAGCCGGGCAGAAAGTGCATTTCGTTACTCACTCGCTAGGCGGTATTTTGGTACGTCAGTATCTGAGCCAGCACCAGATCGAAGATCTTGGCCATGTGGTGATGATCGGACCACCGAATCAAGGCAGTGAAATTGTCGAAGCGTTTCAGCAGAACCCCATGCTTGCAATGTTGTTCAACAGCCTAAATGGCCCAGCCGGAAAACAACTAGGCTCTCATCCAAACAGCAAACCCAATACCCTTGGGGCGGTAGATTTCTCGCTCGGAGTAATCGCTGGCAACCGGCGTCTGGATCCGATCTTATCTAACCTGCTACCAACCGAAAGCGACGGTAAAGTCACAGTCAAAAGCTCTATGGTGGACGGCATGCAAGACCATATTGTACTGCCAGTGGATCACACCTTCATGATGCGCGACAAACGCGTTATTCGCCAGGTCAAATATTTTCTCGAAAAAGGCTGCTTTCTCCACAATGATTGAGCAACTCACCCAATTAAAAATAGAAACCGAGCGTTTACGCATTCGTCGTATTGAGGACGCCGATGTAAAAGCGATTTACCCGATCCACAGTGAACCGGTCGTCAATCGCTACTTACCATACGACACTTGGACATCTTGGGATGACGCCAAGCATTGGTATGCCAGAGTTCTCGAGCGGCGACGTATTCTCGAGGCTGAGCAATTCGTAATCGAGTTGAAGGACTCGGCGAATATCATTGGCACCTGCATTGCATTCAGTTTCTGCCCGAATGCGCGCAGTCTTGAGTTTGGCTATGTTCTAGGGCGAGCCGCATGGAAACAAGGCTACATGCTTGAAGCCATGTCGAGCTTTGTGCCAACTTTGCAACAACGGTTAGCCTTGAACACGCTGATTGCCAGAGTTGAGTCTGACAATCTTGCTTCGTTAGCTCTCGTTAAAAAACTTGGATTCAAGCACATCGACACGATGATTAGCAGCGATGGAGTACACTTATGCCAATTACAAAAACAATACGGAAGCACAGCATGAGTACCATTCTGACGACTGAAAACAGCGGCGTTTTCACGATTAGTTTAAACCGGCCCGACGCATTCAACTCATTTACCCCAGACATGCTACACGCGCTGAGCGCTGCTCTCAACGAGGCAGACCACAGTAAGACTGCCAACGTTATCGTATTAGAGGGCAACGGGCGCGGCTTCTCGGCTGGCGTTGACCTAAAGATATTACAGGGCATCGAACCTGCCGCAGGGCGTATCGGTGATGTCTTCGATACTATCGCTAACTCAGTCACTGCGGCGATTAGAAATCATCGCTTGCCAGTAATAGCCAAAGTGCATGGCGCGTGTTTCACCGGCGCTTTGGAGATTGCGTTAAGCTGTGACTTTATTATTGCCGAGGCTAAAACCAAGTTTGGTGATACGCATGCTAAATGGGGCTTACGACCAACGTGGGGGATGGCACAGAACTTGGCGCGAGCAGTCGGCGTACGTCGCGCCCGCCAGTTATCATTTTCAGCAGCGGTCTTTTCGGGCACTCAGGCGCATGCTTGGGGCTTGGTTAATGAGGTTGCCGCTGACGCCGACGCGTTAACCGAGCGGGTAGCGCAACTCGCACAAGAAATATCCAGTGGCAGCACTGCCGCGATTGAGGCTTATAAAAAGCTCTATCAATTGCACGAAGAATGTCATCCACTCGAATCCGCATTAGCCGCTGAAAACGAGCTACAGTTCCCGAACATTAGCGACACCAAAGATCGACTCGGCAACTTTGGTACATAATTTGGCGCATAACGAGTAGGTCACTGATAGTGGCACTGATAGGACATTGGGACGGAAAACCAATTAGTTGTCAGGAACTCGTATCGTAGCCCTGAACCTAGGTGTCCTTAGGGTTCAAACAAGTTCATCAAGCATATGAAAGCGGCTGCCGCTGGCTCGTTGCGCTTGAGAATCAGGTTTGGCGATACTGAACACATGCGCAATGCCGTAATCATCGGCAGCCTCAAGCACCGATTCACTGTCATCCAAGAACAGCGTTCGGCTTGGGTCGAATGCTTTTAGTTTCTGCAAAGAGTCCCAAAATCCACGGTCTTCTTTCGGATAGTCCAGCTCATGCGAACAGTGCATTTGATCAAAATATTGATCGATCTGAGTATGCTGAATTTTCAGATCCAACACCTTACGATGCGCATTAGTGATTAAACGCACATCTTCGCTCTCGGTTTGGCAGCGTTGTAAAAATGCTTGCGCGTTAGGTCGATAGGCTATTTTATGCGCTGTCTCGGTTTTATGCTGCATGATGTCGATATCCAGCGTATCACTCCAAAAATCCACGCAATACCAATTCAATGTGCCCATATGTTTGCGAAACAGTGGCATTAGCCGCTCCTTAGCCGCCTCGGCAGGCAAGCCGTGCCGCGCGCCCCACACAACGGGCAAATGCTCTTGCCAGAAATGGTTATCGTAATGCAGATCCAACAGCGTTCCGTCCATATCCAGGAGCACTGTATCAATATTTTGCCAATCTATTTGCATGCGCTGATTATACTGAATTCGGCGTGAGTATTGCGAATACCAAACGAGTATTCGGTATTTTAAGAGTTAGCCATCAATTTATGCTTAAATACCCGCATGGAACTGCACTTTACAAAAATGCACGGCTTAGGCAATGACTTTGTTGTTTTGGATTTTACCAAGCAACCGTTAGCGCTATCGTCGGCACAAGCGGCATTAATCGCTGATCGCCACTTCGGCGTGGGTTGTGATCAAATTTTGATCGTTGAGACATCTGATACCGACGGTGTCGACTTCAAATATCGCATCCTCAACGCTGATGGCTCGGAAGTAGGTCAGTGTGGCAATGGTGCACGCTGTTTCGTACGCTATGTACATGACAAAGGGTTAAGCGCTAAAAACCCGATCAGTGTAGAAACCCTAAGCGGCCAAATGACGCTCACTATCGACCCAGTTACACGACTGGTAACGGTGAATATGGGGGCCCCACGATTTGCCCCTAAAACCATACCACTGGCTGTGGGCAACAAAGCCGATCGTTACTCGCTAGATATCGACGGGCAAACTGTCGAATTTAGCGCGCTGTCGATGGGAAACCCGCATGCAGTATTAGTAATCGACGATGTACAGACCGCTCCGGTGCAGCAACTTGGGTCGATATTAGAATCACACCCGATATTTCCAGAGCGCGCCAATATTGGTTTTATGCAAATAAATGACCGGCAAAATATTAGTCTGCGCGTGTTTGAACGCGGTGCCGGTGAAACCATCGCATGCGGCTCCGGTGCCTGCGCAGCGGTGGTGGCAGGTATCCAAATGGGCTTGCTTGATCAGCATGTACTCGCTCAATTGACTGGCGGCGACCTCCAAATCACATGGGCAGGCGAAGGCCAACCCGTTATGATGACCGGACCAGCCGAGACCACGTTTGAAGGACGCTTAACTCTTTAAACCTCACATTAATCACAATTCAAGAAACCTCAGATGAAACCAGCCGAACGCAAAGACCAGATCAGCAAACAAGATGTGGCTGCTTTTCTCAGCGACAATCCGAGCATATTTCAGCAACATCCAGAGTTACTCGAGCTAATTAGCTTGAGTGACAGTCGCGGCACGGCAAGCCTAATCGAACGACAAGTCGCCATGCTAAATGAACGCTTGCGACAGCATAAATCACAACACTCACAATTCGTACAGGTAGCCCGTGAGAACGAGCAAATCAGTGACAATTTCACTCACGTGATATGTCAGATGATCGGATTTACTAATTTGTCCGAGTTCGCCACTGAGTTTCCTAAAGAATTACGCAACAAATTTGAAATCGACGAAGTGTCATTTAAGACCGCTCAAGCCGTCTCTCGCAAACCCAGCGATAGCAATGGCTACACTGAGACGTTACGACGCTTAATCAATAATCGCGCAGTTTGCGACAATCGCTGGCCAAGCACGATCATGAACCTGTTTTTTAGCACAGACATCAATTCGGCAGCACTGGTGCCAATGCGTACCAACTCAAGCTCCGAAACCCTTGGTGTATTAGCACTCGGTTCACGCGACCCCGAACGCTATACTAACGACCTTGGAACCGCGCACCTAGACCGTCTAGGCTTGATGTCCGGCATTTGTTTGGCCCGACTGCAACCAAGCAGCGTATAAGTACGCCATGGCAAATAGCCCGGCTGACAATGTCGACAATTATCTGACCAGCCTCTCAGTCGAACGGCGACTATCACTACACACCACTCGTGCTTACCGGCGTGACATCACAAAACTTATCCAGTTCTGTGATCAACGCGGCGCACTGCTATGGCAAGGTCTCAATAATCATATTGCACGACTATTCGCCGCCAGCTTAAACGCCAATGGCATGAGTGCAAAAAGTATCCAGCGCATCCTGTCGGCTAATCGCGGATTCTGCCAGTATTTAATCCAACAACGCCAGCTAACGGCAAATCCATTTGACGACGTGCGCGCGCCAAAAGGCGAGAAACGGTTGCCCAAAACACTATCGGTCGACCAAGTCACCTCGCTCGTGGAGATTAATGTGAATGACCCACTTAGCTATCGAGACAAAGCGGTGCTGGAGCTGTTTTACTCTAGCGGGCTGCGCTTGGCCGAGTTATGCGGGCTAGACTTGCACGATCTAAACCTTTCGGAACGCATGATGCGAGTTAGCGGTAAGGGCAATAAAATGCGCGATCTACCGATAGGTCGGCAAGCGGACCAAGCAATCCGAGCTTGGCTACTACAACGTAATACGCTGCCATTAAAAGATTACGATGCCTTGTTCGTTAGTCAGCATGGCCGACGCATCAGCCCCCGTTCGATTCAAGCAAGAGTAAAATATTGGGCAACTAAACAGGGCATCGAAATATCAGTCAGCCCACACATGTTACGACATTCATTTGCCAGCCATCTGTTAGAATCAAGCGGAGAATTACGTGCCGTGCAAGAACTCTTGGGGCACGCCAACATAAGCACTACCCAGATCTACACGCATCTAGATTTCCAGCATCTTGCGCAAGTGTATGACGACGCTCATCCGAGAGCTAAAAAGAAATAGAGATCCTATGCAACCTTATTCGAATACGGCCAAAACCTTACACTGGTTGGTCGCCGGACTTATTGTCAGCCAATATATTCTTGCCAAGCTATCCGAAATAGCCAAAGACAACGACGAAATACTCAATCAGCTGGCGATACTGGCGAACCATAAATCAATCGGCATCACGATATTGCTGTTAGCGATTGTACGATTAGTTCACCGACTTAGACACACACCGCCGCCGCTGCCGCAAACCATGCCTCGCTGGCAACAGCTCGCCTCAAACGCGTCACATGCGCTGTTGTACGGCTTCTTATTCGCATTGCCGATTACCGGCTGGTTAATGTCGTCAGCCAAGGCCTACTCAGTAAGCTGGTTCAACCTGTTTCCTTTGCCCGACTTAATCGCGCCAAGTGAAACCTGGTATAGCCTTATGCACGATGCCCACCACTGGCTTGGTGAGGCTCTGTTAATTTTAGCCGTAATACACGTTGCGGCGGCACTGAAGCATCACTTTTTTGATCGCGACACCGTGCTAAAACGTATGTCTAGCAAATTAGGCTGGTGGATACTCGCCGGTTCAATCCTGTTATGTGTTGTTGTGTTTGGACGAGTTTTAAGCACCAACACTGCGCCGAATGGTCCAGACACCTCCGCACCGAGCAGCAGCACAAACAGCATCAACCAACCAGCGCCGCAGGCTACCGAAACTGAGAACACTCAGAGTACCTTAGCCGCGTGGCTAATCGATTACCCTAAGAGCTATATCCGGTTTACTGGCGACCAAGCTGGTGCCGCGTTCACTGGCGAATGGCAGCAATGGCAGGCTACTATTCGATTTGATAAAGACACACTCGCCCAGTCGCGCTTCGAAGTGGAAATTGATCCTGCATCTGCCGACTCAGGTGATCAAGAGCGAGATCAAACAATCGCCACAGCTGATTTTTTCGACGCTACGAATCACCCAAAAGCAACCTTTCAAGCCACCGAATTTAACACCGCTGCGTCCGGCTACCGCACACTTGGAACGCTAACGATGAAAGGCATCAATAAGCCGCTGGATTTCGTATTCAATGTCACACAAGAGCAAGGCACTCAGGTACTGACCGGATCGGCAAAGATCGACCGACTGGCATGGAATATAGGTACCGGAGACTGGCGCGACACCTCTTGGGTCGGACAAGATGTCAACGTTGAAGTGCGCGTACAAACACAGGTTGAATCAAACTAATGAGCATTGAATTATTTGGCAATATCGTTGGTATGCTCGGAACCATTATGGTGGTCGGCACCTATTTTCTATTGCAAATCGACGAACTGGATGCCAAGGGGCTTGCCTTTAATCTCTGGAATCTACTCGGCGCGGTGTTACTACTAATTAGCCTGTGCATTCACTTTAATTTAGCGAGCTTCGTGATCGAACTATTTTGGATCGCGGCCTCATTGGTCGGACTCTATCGATATTACAAAAAACGCAAAGCCAGAACCAAGCAGCCATGATCAATTCACACTTTCAACTTCGATGCCCATAAAGCCAGCTTGTGCTTCATGGCAGGAAGTGACAATTGCTCACTCGGCAAAGGTGTGATTAATTTGTCATGCACTAACAGGCGATAAAGAAATTCGATTTTATCGTTTTGTGAATCGCCGGCATCGAATTTAACCACGCCGCGATTTTCACCATAACGCATGCCAACGCGAATGGCCGTTTTTAGCCACTCTTTTTCGTCCTTTAACTTGCTCATTAACTCCCCCGATGATCAGTCGTTAATATCACTAAAAACGCGGCAAAACCGTCATACTGACCTGTTTTTTATCCAGCTTTAACTGTTGCACCACCAAGTACTCTAAACGCAAATTAGTGTGGTTCGCACGTTCTACGTCAACGCCGAGGCCACGCAATGTCTCGTTCGAGAATGGCAGGGCGCCAACCTTGATATGAAAATCATCTTTAACCCCGACGCTGCCTTGCCGCACTACTGGTGACGCAAATACGCTGAGCGACACGCGTGAACCATTCAAAAAAGGAAATATTTTGTCGAAGCGCTCAACCGCTTTACGTGCATTTGGATTAACCTTCTCAACCTTGTCTAGGTTAATCACCGCCGAAATCTCAATATGCTCTGGATGCAAAAAAGCTTTGACGGCATCACTAACTTGCAACAATTGTCGACCGTCCTCATCGTGCGCTAGGCTGGCTAACAAAATGGTATTGAATTCATCTTCGGTTAGCACCACTTCGCCATTCATAACATCGGCGACTTTTTCCCCTAACAGCGAATTCGCGCCTACCGACTCTTGCGCGTCGGCTAAGGCCGTCTGTGCCTGTTGCTGCTCACCATCAAACCACGCTGGTAGCGTCTGCATGGAATACCAAACATAAGCCCCAACCGCCAGCAATACAGCGACTATAACTAAAACAATTCGTAGCATGGGCTTACTGTAACCTAAAGGTGATTTGGATAGTGGCACGAATCGCTTGTGTGCCGAGCATTTCGGGCGGCGGTGCATCAGCGTCCCTCGAACGGCTCATCGCCATTTCTGGCCCCCGAAACATCGGCACATCAGAATTTTGCTCAATAATTTGCAACGCTGCCCCACGGCTTCGATCTAATTGTTTGGCCAAAAAACTCGCCTTTTGTTTAGCATCATTGACCGCTAACGCAAGCGCGCGTTGTTTAATCGCCGCGCTGTCTTGAAAGCCAGCCTGCATCGAATTAACTTCCGACACCCCTTGCTCCACTAATGCTTGTAACAAATCTGACAGCACAGAGACGTCATTAACGGTAATGGCAAGTGTTCGGCTCACGCGCTCACCTCGATGCTGGCGTTGATTGTCCGTCCACTCGTATTCAGGGTTCATCGCCAAGCGCGTTACTTTGACGTCCGCGTCCGCGATGCCGTACTTTGCTATTTGCCCGAGTACAGCTTGGTACGCACTATCGGCTTTTCGCTTAGCTGTAGCTTGATCAGGTTCTACGGCATACACGCTAACCGTCAACACTACCTGATCCGGTTCGGCGTTGATTTCACCCGTACCAAGCACCTGTATTTGATCTTCCACTGGGCCTTCGTGCCCTATCGCAAAGTTGCCAAACATACTGCTAGCAACTAGCACCAATGCCACTATCGGCATCAGAGCTGACTGTTTAGTAAACGGCTTAGTCATGATATTTCTCAGTTGATATTTGACCTTAAGTATCGCACGACGCAGCTGAACGGTAGCTTAAAGGTGATTAAAGTGACAATATCGCAATCCATAGCTTTAAAGCTGTGCTTTATTAGTTCGATATCGGGAGACGTCAACGACTATCTTGGCGCCCACGAGAATCACCAGCAACCAAGTCGGCGAGCCCAGCTTCTCCAGCACGATGGCGCCAACCAATAGGCCAACATGCATTATTATAATGCGTGGATACGGCGCTCCCATAAGCCGATTTATGCGTTCGTCTAACACGCCACCTTGCAACACAAAGTTTTCAATTAACGCAACGCCATGACTCAATATCAGCGCTAAAATCGCCCATCGCAACGGCGTACCAAATTGCTCTACAAAACTCATAAAAACTGTCGCGCCCTCAGCAAACAAGCCAAATAGACCGGATCCATGATTAGGAAAATATCCATCGACATTAAGCGGACCCAGATCGAGCAAGGACCAAAGCAGAGTTCCGTGCGCCATACAGAAAAAACCGTAGTGCACTATAAAGAAAGCACACATCAACAATTCGGAATAACGCCGATCGCGCACCACAACCGCCAACATTTTGACCAGATTAAAGACACCAACAATAAGGTTTTCGATCCAGAATAAGGCAAGCACAAACACCACATTCCAACCGTATAACAATACCCCCAACAAGGGCACGGCATTGGCCATTAATAGCGCAATGACCGACAGACGGTTATGCCGTGGCTTAACGCCTAGTGGTTCATTTAAGCTCTGCATCGACATACACGAAGGGCCTAGTATGGTTAGCTTAGAGCTTTGATTGTGTCTTTCTTGCCATTACGATCAACGCACACGAAAGTGATGTTATTTTCAAACAAAACCACTTCCGAGTTGGCTTCATAGCGCGCGCCGAACACCTGAACATTGTAAGTAACCGAGGTTTTACCAACCCGCGTCTGACAGCAGCGAAAGCGCAGTATTTGGCCTTCTCGTATTGGATGCTTGAACTCAACATTATCCAAACCAATAGTCACAAAATGTTGACCGGGGAAGTCTAAACTGACCCGAATGTATGCGATTTCGTCTACCCATTTTAAGAGAGTGCCACCGAATAGACTGCCGTAGTCATTTAGATCGGCGGGAAGAACGATTTTATAATGTTCCATTGAACGGTTCCTTAAGCGCATTTAGTACTGTTTTCCAGCAATTGAAAATAGCACGTTTTACCGGCATCAGCTAAACGATATACTGCAGGTCAACAACTCTGGTCGCTACCATGAAAATTACGCCTACCGACATCCGTTTACACAGCAAGTCTCGACTATTAGAAGTCGTCTATCAAGACGAGACGTTTCGACTGCCGTGCGAATACCTAAGGGTGATGTCCCCTTCCGCCGAAGTCAAAGGTCACGGCCCTGGACAAGAAGTCTTGCAGACCAATAAAGAGGACGTCAATATCGTTGCCATCGAGCCAGTCGGCAACTATGCTGTGCGTCTTATTTTCAACGATGCGCATAATTCAGGCCTGTATTCGTGGGACTATTTATACGAACTAGGTAGTGAACGCTACAAAAATTGGCAAGCTTATTTGGCCAAACTGAAAGAAGCAGGCATAGAACGAGCAGACCAGCCCAACGATCAATATTTGAGTTAAGTTATGACAGAGTCACAAAACAAAACCCACTTTGGTTTTCAAGAAGTCGATGAGCAGGCCAAACAGGGCTTAGTTGGCAATGTATTCCGCGCCGTTGCCGATAATTATGACGTGATGAACGACGCTATGTCGATGGGCGTGCACCGTGCTTGGAAGTGGTTTGCCGTCGCACAAAGCGGAGTGTCCGCTGGCGACAGCGTACTAGACTTAGCAGCAGGCAGCGGTGATTTGTCACTGAAATTCGCCAACAAGGTCGGTCCTGATGGAATGGTAATCGTCACCGACATTAACGCCGCGATGCTAGCACAAGGCCGCAAGCGACTAACCGACGCAGGCATTGCCGGCAATGTTGACTATTGCTTGGTAAATGCTGAAAAACTACCCTTTGAGGACAACCAATTTGACTGTATCTCAATCAGTTTTGGTCTACGCAATGTAACCCACAAGGACCAAGCCTTGGCTGAAATGCGCCGCTGCTTGAAACCTGGCGGGCGCGCCATCATCTTAGAGTTTTCACAACCGACCAACTCCACTTTTCGCAAATTTTACGATGCGTATTCGTTTAATGTCATTCCTAAACTAGGCGAACTTATTTCAGATGACCGCGATAGTTATCAATATTTGGTTGAGTCGATCCGCCAGCATCCACCACAAGAAGAGCTAAAACAGATGATGTTAGACGCTGGGTTTGACCGCGTGCGTTACCATAATTTGACCGGCGGTATTGTGGCCCTGCATATGGGCTATAAGTATTAGCATGTTGTTCGAGCTACTGGAACTCGCCGGCAATAAGACCTTGGAGTTTGACCAAGCGACAAAAATTCGCTTAACCAAACTTCAGGGTAAAACCATGATGCTGCGGATAAAACCTATCGACCAAACTATTTCGGTAACACCGCAACGTGAAGGGCTCGAATTCTCGCGAAGCTCGGTCGAGCCGGTCGATGTAACCCTTACCGCGACCATCGGCGCGATGCTTAAAATTAGCCGCGACGGTCTAGCTGACGCAGACTTAGCACCTGGCGAACTTGAAATTTCAGGCGACCCGATAGTCGGCCAGCGCTTCGCTCAAGTATTAGCCGAACTCGATATCGACTGGGAATCCTTGCTAGCAGAACAATTTGGTGAGTCGTCAGCACGCATGATGACCTACCTCGCTGGTGAAGCAAAAAATGCAGTTGAAGATGGCCGAAGTCGCTTCAAACAGTTTCTCAACGAGACGCTGACCGGTAAAGACGGTGTGGTTGCCGACGCTCCAAGCGTACACAGCTTTATGGATGACGTGGACTCGTTACGCGCCAGCGTCGACCGCTTAGCCAGTCGACTAAACAAACTTAACGCCAAGCGCTAAATTAAGTAATGGCCAAAACCCCCTCTCGGCTCAGCCGAATTATACAAATCCGGCGCGTGATTAAACGCCACAACCTAGCCTCATTAGTTGATGATATGCAGCTGACGGGCCGCAGTCGCTGGGTTGGTCGAGCATTATTAGGTGGCACATCGCCTGACTCAAGTGAGTCTGCCGAACCACGCGGAAGACGCATTCGCTTAGCCTTAGAGGAATTGGGCCCAGTATTTGTCAAGTTGGGCCAGGCACTGTCAACTCGTCCAGACCTGTTGCCACAAGACATCGCCGACGAATTAACCCTACTACAGGATCAAGTACCGCCCTTTTCTGCCGACCAATCAATGCGTCTAATTGAGCAGGCCTACGGTGACGACTACACGAAAATTTTCGAATCCGTGGAACCAACCCCCATGGCATCAGCATCGGTTGCGCAAGTGCACGCGGCACGACTTCGACCCGGGCTGGCTATTGCAGGTCAAAATGGCGAAAAACAATCCGATGTGGTGATTAAAGTACTGCGTCCAGGGATCCAACAAGTGGTCGAAAGTGATCTGCGCGTTATGCACACTGTTGCCGGCTTGCTACAAACACACTGGAAGCGTGGTAAACAATTCCGACCACACGACGTAATCAAAGAATACGATCAAACTATCCACGACGAGCTAGATCTGCGTGTCGAAGCCGCCAATGGCGCACGCATGGGCGCTGATTTCGAAACCACTGACATTATTTATGTACCCCGTATTTATTGGGACTATACACATCAAAATGTAATGGTGATGGAACGGATTCATGGCACTTCAATTCGGGAGTTTGCGCAATTAGAAGCTAAAGGCTTCGACCTGCAACAACTTGCGGCCGACGGCGTCGAAGTATTTTTCACACAGGCATTTGAAAAGAATTTTTTCCATGCCGACATGCACGCGGGCAATATTTTCGTGTCGGACCAAGGCAAATGGATCGCCATCGATTTTGGCATCATGGGCACGCTAGATGAGCACGACAAGCAATACTTAGCACAAATGCTGCTAGGCTTCTTTAACCGCGACTATCGCTCAATCGCACAAGCCCACTTACGCGCCGGCTGGATTCCAGCCGACACACGCATCGAGGACTTTGAACAAGCGGTACGCATGGTGTGCGAACCAATTTTTGCCAAGCCATTAAGTGAAATATCATTTGGCAATGTACTACTGCAGCTGTTCCAGACTGTACGTCGATTTGAAATGCCAGTGCAACCGCAACTGGTTTTACTATACAAAACCATTCTAAATATCGAAGGCCTAGGTCGCCAGCTCTATCCTGAGTTAAACCTGTGGGATACCGCTAAACCGTTTCTCGAAAAGTGGATGAAAGACCAGCTTTCTCCAAAAGCATTACTGGATGATTTCAAGCGCGACTGGCCGATCTGGAAAGCACTCTTACCCGAGTTGCCGAATTATTTGCATCAACAGTTAAACCCGATTCAAGCACCCAAACCAGCAGCGCGCCCACTACCGGTGGGCCTCATTACCGCCAGCTTAGCGGGCATCGCCTTGCTCGCAGAACAACTAGGCTGGCTGCATTCGCCACAGGTTACGGAGACCGCACCATGGCTTATTATTGCCGGTTTGCTTCTGGTTTGGTTGCGGCGTTAGACTCGCCGAGTTGAATTGACACTTCTTAACAAGTAGCAAAAACTGCTGCAACATACTGTATTACATGGATTAATACCTTTTCAATCGCGCTGCAACCGCGCTGGGCAGCTTGCCAAAACCAATCACTCCGAGTTACGCTGCTAATCTGAAGTTAACCTGTTAGCCTAGCTAATACAGTACAGCCTTGATCAAGGTAGGAGATACCATGGGATTATTTGATTTTGCAGCCAATATTGGCAAAAAAGTTTTTGGCATTGGTGACGCGAACGCAGCGGACCAAATCAAAGCCAACATTGAAGCTAACAACCCTGGCGTTAAGGAGCTAAACGTCTCATTGAACGACGAGATCTGCACCTTAGAAGGCAACTGTGACTCAGTTGAAGCCAAGGAAAAGACCATTTTGATGGCCGGTAACATGAAAGGCGTCGGTTCAGTTAACGGTGAAGCATTGAGCGCGCCGGTACCTGAAGTTGAGCCAGAAGTTGAATACTATGTCATTGAAAGCGGCGACACCTTGTGGGGCATTGCAGCAAAATTTCTTGGTAATGGTTCGAAATACCCAGAAATCTTTGAAGCCAATAAAGAAGTCATTGAAGATCCAGATAAGATCTTCGTAGGT
The DNA here is from genome assembly GCF_003315245.1 of Arenicella xantha. NCBI lineage: Bacteria > Pseudomonadati > Pseudomonadota > Gammaproteobacteria > Arenicellales > Arenicellaceae > Arenicella > Arenicella xantha. The sequence goes on from NZ_QNRT01000001.1 coordinate 1,185,250, forward strand.
CAGAAGATTCGTATTCCGAAATAGTCGACCAGCAGTATTCGATGTTAAAACAGCTCGCAATGCGGGCTGTTTTTATTTGTGAACACTATTTACACATCTCTAAGCAATGACTTCACTCGTACACTGCTAAGTTGGCACTCCACAACAGTCAATGGTGCAAAAGAATGAAACTAACCTTAGCCAGCCTATTGGTAGCTACCCTCGTCAGCATTGAAGTTCACGCTGCGCAGCCAGAACTGATCGGCAAGGTTTATGATATCCAGACCCAAGCACTGCTGTATCAAGAAACCCACAGTTTTGCCGATACCACACTGAAAACAAGCTACACCGATGCTTCCGGTAATGTCATCGGCCAACGTGAGGTTCAGTTCAAACCCAATGGTCAGGTTAACGCGTATCAACTGACTCAACAAGCGGCCGCTATTACCGAATCAGTTGAGCGAAAACAACAGTCTATTGATATGTCTGTTAGCGCTGCCGGTAAGCAAACTCAGCAGGAAATTGATATCAGTCAAGACGATGAAGTTGTCATAGACGCTGGGTTTTCCAACTTTTTACTACGCAACTGGCAGAACTTATTGGCCGGCAAAAAGGTAACAACACGTTTTGCCAGCACCGCCCAAATGGATCTGATAAAAGTCCAGCTAAACCAAGTTGACCCACAGACAAGCTCATTAGCCGACAACGGCGACACTACCGGTATCGTGATGTTTCAAATGCGCTTGGCCAATCCCTTGATACGATGGCTTATTAGTCCAATCGAAGTCGGCTATTACGCGGACACCAAACAAATAGCCTACTACCAAGGCGCTTCAAACCTGAGCAAGGCGTCAGGCGAACACTACGGTGATGTGCGCGTTATATTTGAACGTCAACCGCAGGAAGGTTCAATTAACGCCGAGTGATTGCAGCACCCAATGACCTAAAGATAGCCAGAGAATCCGGCTAATTCGGCTTGAATACAGTCATCAGCATGCCTATACTCCGATTCCCGAGTAAATTACTCAGGTATATTGACTCAAGTGTCACAGCACAGCTATTACACTCGTGTCAGCAATTAAGAGCTAGCGACGGAATCAGAGATGAAATTAACCACCAAGGGCCGTTACGCGGTCACCGCGATGATGGATTTGGCGTTACATGCCAAACTCGATCGCGTGTCATTGGTGGACATTGCCGAACGGCAAAAAATCTCATTTTCTTATCTTGAGCAATTATTTCGCAGCTTACGACAAGCTGAGCTCGTGGTGTCATCTCGCGGTGCCAAAGGCGGCTATATGCTAGCGCGCGACGCAAAAGAAATTTCTCTCGCCGACATCCTGATTGCAGCAGACGAAAAAATTAACCTAGCTTGTGGCGGCGGCAACACCTGCGACGATACGCAACCGTGTTTAACCCACAATCTATGGACCAATCTTAGCCGAGAATTTTTTGAGTTTCTCAATAGCAAGAAACTCAGCGATCTTGTTCGCTCTCGCCACGTACAAACTTTGGCGACACAACAAGATGTCACACAAATCGGGGACATTCCGATACAGATCAGTAGGTATTAACCATGTCAGAAGCATTGAACGAAAAGAATAAGGACCTGAAAGAGCTCGTCAAACGCGAGTATAAGGAAGGTTTTATCACGGACATTGAGTCGGATACCTTTGAGCCCGGTTTGAATGAAGACGTGATTCGCCGAATTTCAGAAAAGAAAAACGAACCCGAGTTTATGCTCGAGTATCGACTGAAAGCGTTTCGTCGCTGGCAGAAAATGCCAGAACCCGAATGGGCACACATTGATTATCCTAAAATAGATTTTCAAAGCATTGCGTATTTTTCTGCGCCAAAGAAAAAGCCCGTGCTAGACAGCTTAGACGACGTTGACCCGAAACTACTCGAGACCTATGCCAAGCTTGGCATTCCGCTCGAAGAGCAAAAAATGTTGGCCAATGTCGCAGTCGATGCGGTCTTCGACAGTGTGTCGGTACGCACCACGTTTCGTGAAACTCTATCAAAGGCCGGCGTGATATTTATGCCGATCTCCGAGGCCTTGCAAGAGCACCCAGACTTAATTAAGCAATACCTTGGTAGTGTGGTTCCGACCCAAGACAACTATTACGCCGCGCTCAATGCCGCGGTGTTCTCAGACGGCTCGTTTGTATTTATTCCCAAAGGCGTACGTTGCCCAATGGAGTTGTCGACTTATTTCCGGATCAATGAAGTCAATACCGGTCAGTTTGAGCGCACCCTGATTATTGCCGAAGAAGGTGCCTACGTTAGTTATCTTGAAGGCTGCACCGCACCACAACGCGATGAAAACCAGCTGCATGCCGCAGTAGTAGAGTTAGTTGCGCATGCCGATGCAGAAATCAAATACTCAACCGTACAAAACTGGTACCCCGGTGACGAAAACGGTAAAGGCGGTATTTATAACTTCGTTACCAAACGTGGTGTATGCAAAGGCGACCGCGCTAAAATTTCATGGACTCAAGTCGAAACTGGCTCGGCCATCACGTGGAAGTATCCGAGCGTAGTACTGCAAGGTGATGACTCTGTTGGTGAATTCTATTCAGTCGCACTTACCCACAATAAGCAACAGGCTGACACTGGCACCAAGATGATCCACATGGGCAAAAATACGTCCAGCACGATTATCTCTAAAGGCATCTCAGCAGGTCATGGCCAGAACACTTATCGCGGCCTAGTGAAAATTCTGAAGGGCGCAGACAATGCACGTAATTTCTCACAATGCGACTCTTTATTGCTCGGCGACCGTTGCGGCGCGCACACCTTCCCGTATATGGAAGTACAGAATCAAACGGCCAATCTAGAACACGAAGCAACCACCTCTAAAATTTCAGAAGACCAATTGTTTTATCTAAAACAACGCGGCCTGAACGAGGAGGCCGCAGTGTCGATGATTGTAAACGGGTTCTGCAAAGAAGTATTCCGTGAACTACCGATGGAGTTTGCGGTAGAAGCGCAAAAATTACTCGATGTGTCACTTGAAGGCGCGGTCGGTTAAACCTCAGGTTAACTGCCACCACTACGCACCAGTGAATCATTCATTTAGAAGACAATTGTAAAAGTATAGCTATGTTAAAGATCAAAAATTTGCACGTTTCGGTATTCGATACCCCGATCCTCAAAGGCATCGACCTAGAGGTTAAAGCCGGCGAAGTACATGCCATTATGGGCCCGAACGGTTCAGGCAAGAGTACGCTTTCAAATGTGATCGCGGGCCGCGAAGGCTATGAAGTAACTGAAGGGTCGATCGAGTATATGGGTAACGACCTAACCGAGCTTGAAGCCGACGAACGCGCTTGTGAAGGAATCTTCTTAGCGTTTCAGTACCCTGTTGAAATTCCAGGTGTTAGCAACATGGCTATGCTCAAAGCGGCTATGAACTCTATGCGCAAGTATCGAGGTGAAGCGGAAATCACCGCCGGCGATTTCCTCAAGCTGATTCGCGAGAAAGCCGACTTAGTAGAGATGAAGCAAGAATTCCTTAAACGGGCTGTCAACGAAGGTTTTTCTGGCGGCGAGAAGAAGCGTAACGAAATTCTGCAAATGGCGATGTTAGAACCAAAACTAGCCTTGCTTGATGAAACCGACTCAGGACTGGATATCGACGCTTTAAAGATCGTGTCAAAAGGCGTTAATGCTCTGCGCGCGCCCGATCGCGCGATGGTACTAGTTACCCACTATCAGCGTTTACTCGACTATATCGTACCTGACTACGTACACGTACTCGCCAACGGGCGCATTGTTAAATCTGGCGATAAGTCATTGGCACTCGAGCTTGAAGCCAAAGGCTATAGCTGGATCGACGGACTACAAAAGGCAAGTTAATCATGATTTCAGCCGACCAAAACCAAAGCTGGATTAGTCAACATGCGGCGCTCGCAACGGCGCCAAACTGGCTTATGCAGCAACGTCAGCAAGCACTTACTCACTTTGAGACCGTGGGACTACCCGGTGTGCGTGACGAACAATGGCGTTACACCAATCTACGCGCATTAAAAAGCCAGCAATTTTCTGTCGGCCAAGCGGTCGAGCTGAGTCAAACACTGCCATCAGTGACACATGCACGGCTCGTTATTGTCGATGGCTTCGTAGACCTTGCCGCCTCTACTCTGCCCTCAATGCAGGGAGTCACAGTTAATCGTCTGTCAGACGTATGGCAAGATGCATCCGTTCAAGAGGCTTTCGGCACCACACTACCGAGCGAACAGCATGGCTTTACCGCCCTCAATACGGCCTACGCACAAGACGGCTACGTACTGCAGCTTAGCCAAGGCGCAGTGGTTGAGATGCTCGAAATTGTGTTTATTAATCAGCATTCACAGGCCGTCAGTCATGCCAGAAACCTGATTATCGCCGCCGCAAATAGCCAATGCACGGTCGTTGAACGACATTGTGTAAGCAGCGATGCAAACGATGACATGACATATCTTAGCAATACCCTCACGGAGATTATTGCTGGCGACAACGCGCATATCGATCACTATAAAATTCAACAACACGGCGACAGTGCATTCCATATGGGCGGCGTGTTTATCAATCAAGCGCGCTCATCTCAGGTAAAGAGTCATAACATTGCGTTAAGCGGCTTGGTTACACGCAACGATATCCATAGCAATTTACAAGGCTCTGGGGCTCATATCGAAATGAACGGTTTAGTACTCGGCCAAGGTCGACAACATATTGATAACCACACTCAAGTAAACCACTTGGAGCCAAGTTGCAGTAGCGACGAGTATTACAAGACTGTGCTAAGCGACCATTCACGCAGTGTGTTTCGCGGTCGTATTGTGGTCGCTCAAGACGCACAACTGACCATCGCCGATCAGCAGAATAACAACTTGCTACTATCCGGTAATGCCGAAGCAGACACCAAACCGCAGCTAGAAATCTATGCTGACGACGTAAAGTGCTCACATGGCGCCACCGTAGGTCAGTTAGATCCTAAATCAGTTTTCTACCTTAAGTCCCGCGGCATCAATAGCGAGCAGGCCAATGCATTGCTAACCTTTGCGTTTGCTAACCAAGTTATTGAGCGTGTCGGCGTTTCCGCGATTCGTGAAGAGCTTACGCAAATCATGGCTGGCGAATTACTAGCAGGGCTAGAAGAACTAGTCTAAACACGACTCCGAGATCATGGCAATGAACAAAGCAATGAATCAAATACCCGCTAACGTAGCTGATATCAGCTCGTATCGCGCCGATTTCCCAGCATTACACCAGCAAGTGTCCGGACATCCATTGGTATATCTAGATAACGGCGCATCAACGCAGAAGCCTCAGGCGGTGATCGACGCAGTGTCGGAGTTTTACCAGCATGATTACTCGAATGTGCACCGCGGAATCCACACCCTGAGCCAACGTGCCACGGATCAGTTTGAGGCCGCCCGTGAGACCGTTCGTGAGTTCATCAACGCTGGCTCCGACAAAGAAATAATATTTACTCGCGGCACTACCGACGCAATTAACTTGGTGGCTCACAGTCTCGTGCGCAGCTCATTTCAAGCGGGCGATGAAGTCATTGTGTCAATGATGGAACATCACTCGAATATTGTGCCTTGGCAAATTCTCGAGCAAGAGCTGGGTTTAAAGTTACGCGTCATTCCGATCAATGAGCATGGCGAAATCATTTACGATGAATTCTTAAAACTGCTTAACCCCAAGACTAAATTACTCGCGATCACGCAGCTCTCGAATGCTCTCGGAAGCTTAACGCCACTCAAGCAAATGATTGCAGACGCGCATGCAGCTGGCGCCAAAGTGCTGGTCGACGGCGCTCAGGCGGTCGCGCACACAGTGGTCGATGTGCAAGCACTCGATTGCGATTTTTACGCGTTTTCTGGCCATAAATTGTTTGCGCCAACCGGCGTTGGTGTGCTGTATGGCAAGCACCAATTGCTTGATGCCATGCCGCCCTATCAAGGCGGTGGCGAAATGATCAAGGTCGTAAGCTTCTCTGGCACCACCTATAATGAACTGCCACACAAATATGAAGCTGGCACACCCAATATTGCTGGCGTCATTGGCTTGGCTGCCGCAATCAAATACGTCAACGCGATCGGCATACCGGCAATACAAGACTACGAACATCAGCTATTAGGCTACGCAACCGAACAATTGTTAGCCATCGATGGCTTACATTTGATTGGAACCGCACAAGATAAAGCCAGTATTTTATCCTTCCAAATTGATGGCATCCATGCCTCGGACCTTGGCACACTACTAGACCAACAAGGCGTTGCTATTCGCGTCGGTCATCACTGTGCTATGCCGGTAATGGAATTCTTTGGGGTCGACGCCACAGCGCGAGCGTCTCTAGCCTTCTACAACACGCGTGACGATATTGATGCTCTGGTAAAAGCCATCAATAAAGCTGTTTCTATGTTGAAATAACCATCGTTGAAGAAATTATTATGAACGACACACTCACTCCCTATATCGTACTGCCCGAAGGCAAAACCGAAGCTGACGCAGCCAAGCGTTCGGCTGAACCGCGCACACCCGAAGAACTAGGGCCGGATATCATCGAAGCGTTACGCACAGTCTATGACCCTGAAATTCCGGTAAACATTTACGACCTCGGCCTCATTTACAACTTTGAAGTAGATGAAGATTTCTTTGTGGACGTCAGCATGACCTTAACCGCTCCGGGTTGCCCTGTCGCTGAGACGTTTCCAGGCATTGTCGAAAACGCTGTGAAAAGTGTCGTCGGTGTGTCCGATGCTCGCGTTGAGCTTACCTTTGATCCGCCATGGACTATGGCCAATATGTCGGAAGAAGCCAAACTAGAACTCGGAATGATCTAAGCGATATACCTCGACCCAGAGTACCTTCATCATGCAGAAACCAGCCATTATCCAAGTATTGGAAAGTGCTCAAATCGCCCATAAATCTGGCGACTTTGTCAGTGCGCTTACATTTTATGAGCATTTTTTTGATCATGCGCTAGAAGATGACCCCTATGCATTATATGGCGTTCGCTTAAACCATTGCCTCAACGGTTGGGGCGAACTAGCTGAAATTTTTCCGGGCGCCAAAAACCGACTCGAAGGCAAAAAGCGCGAGCTATTACAAACCTATTTGGATGAACGTGACCCGGAGCGCTTTCACGACTATTTGTGTATCTGTCGAGTATTAGGCGTGGAAAGCGATGCCTTAGAACAGTTTTTAAGCCTGCATCATAGTGAACCTAAGTCAGCTGCCAAACTAAGCAAATTTGTTTGGAATGATCTTCTGAATGCGGAACAATGGCAAGTTTGTAACGATTTCTTAGAACGCCCAGAACTTAAGCTTGATGAATTATTTGCGGTCTTTGACGAAGCTTCTCGGATGAAGGAAATTGACCCAGCGTTCGATAATATTCAATTCGATCAACACATCGTAGAAACATTACTAGGTGATATACAAAACCTAGTTACGGTACTTCGACACGCAAATCGCAGCGACGACATCAACGACTTGGCTCGCCAATTTCAACTCGGCCTTGAACAACGATCGCATCCATTGCTGGCTAAACAGGCTCATGCTCGAGCCGCATTCCTTTTTACCCAACATTAGTTATCACTCAGCACCGGTAATCCACTAGCGAAGCGGTTTTGAGGTCTGGTAAGATGGCTGCTTAATAATTTTCCAGAGAGCCACCATGAGCCAAATCAGCGATCATACCGATCACGGACTGTATTACCGTCACTGGACACCTGAAGGTAAAGTAAAAGGTGTTGTCATGTTGATCCATGGTTTAGGTGAGCATTGCCAACGCTATGACGCGCTCGGCGAATTTCTCAATCAATACGGGTATGCATTAAGCGCCATCGACCTTCCATGCCATGGTCATTCTGAAGGCAAACGAGGCCACATCGACAGCTTTGACGAATTTCAAAGCGCTGCACTTAAACTGCATGCTCGTATTCGAGAATCATACCCGGATACCCCACTATTCTTATTAGGCCATAGTATGGGCGGCCTAATTGCGGCACGCTTCCTGCTGGATCACCAAGATAAATTTAGTGGCGCACTATTATCCGGTGCCGCGATTCAAAGCCCGCAAGAACCGCCCAAGTGGCAAGTCGCAATCATTAAGGGCATAGCCAAGCTATTTCCCAAGGCCGCCATGCTGCAGTTAGATGCCTCCGCAATTAGTCGTGACCCTGAAGTAGTCGATAAATACATGGCTGACCCGCTCGTTAGCAAAGACAAATTATCCGCACGATTCTTGGTCGAAATGACCAACACCATGGACACCGTCAAAGCCAATGCCGCCAAGATCACCTTGCCAATCTTGATAATGCACGGCACTAAAGACGTCATGACCGCACCCGAAGGTTCGCAACTGTTGTTCAACTCGGTGTCGTCGCCGGACAAACACATCAATCTCTATGATGGCCTGTATCACGAAATATTTAACGAGCCAGAAGGCCAACAAATATTCGCCGAAGTTGTGACCTGGTTAAACGCTCACGGTTAGCAATCGGCGCGGCTGTTAAACCAACCGCTCGACAAAGCTAGCCTGTCGACGAGAAAATCGATAGCACCGCGCCCGCAGGATCTTTGATCATGTAGTAAATGTCACCGGCCATCGTGCGTGGACCTTGGATAATTTCGCCACCGAGTTCAAGCACGCGGTTAGCACTGGCATCCGCATCCGCGACTCGCACATACATCATCCACTGCGGCGGCAGACCGGCATTCGAGCCACGAGCATGGCAAACCCCTGCGATGGTTTCACCGGAACCCGGCAAGCTCATCGTGTAATCATCGTAATCGCCCATCGACACAGAGCCGGTATTCCAGCCAACCACTTGAGCATAAAAGTCCTTTACGCTATCAGCATCATCGACAGTTAAATCACGCCACTCAATAGCGCCTATCGGTTTGTCTGTCATTCGTCCTCCTGTTGCAATTGCGCAAATTAGCCGAGCACATCGCTAAGACCAGCATTTTGCTACTATTCCTGTATGGTTGAGTTTAGTACATATGACGGAGGGCACCAACTCGTTCTCAGTCCCAATCGCTCGATGAGTTGGCAAACCAATAAGAAGATTTTGCTAGCCTTGTTCGTAGTGAATATGAGCATCGCAGCCGCATGGGCAATGATGGGCGCATGGATGATTATGCCGTTTGCTGGGCTCGAAGTGCTGTTAGTCGGGCTAGGAATGTACTACGCGTCATGGAAACTAAGCTTTAAGGAAATAATCACCGTAAGAGCCGACTCAATAGTGCTGCAAAAAGGCGTGTACTTCCCAAAACAGGAATGGCAATGGCAACTCAGTCAAACAAGATTACTAAAGCAACCGAGTAGCTACCGCATGAGCCCGCCCACACTGCGCTTAAAACACGTTAACGAGCAAATCGAAATCGGTCGTTTTTTGAATCGCGACGAAAAAATAGTATTGCGCGAACACCTCCTGAAACTGGGCACGCCGCTCACCGTGCTAGCCACTCAATGACCTAAGTCACTACAAACCCATTTGCATTAAAACCAACTGACTGACATTGGCCTTATTCGCCAGCGACAAGCTTGCAGATTACTCTGCAAAACTAGCTCAAATAACCCGAAAGTACTTAATCGACTACTGTCGTGCCGAGACGCAGAACGCATATAAGCAATGCGGACTCGCCGCCGGCCCACAGAGCCGATAGAATAGAACGATGCAAACTGATTCCCGCTACGCCCGCCAACTTCAACTATCTGAAATTGGCATTGAAGGACAAGCCAAGCTGGCCGCCGCTCGAGTATTACTGCTTGGCGTCGGCGGCTTGGGCTGCACCGTCGCCACTCAATTAGTAAGCGCTGGTGTCGGCGAGTTGGTTCTAGTTGATCACGACACCATTGATCAGACTAATCTGCACCGTCAACATCTGTTTCGCGAGTCCGATTGCGGTCAATCAAAAGCCAAGGTCGCGCAACAGGCATTGCGTGAACTAAACTCCAGTGTAAACATAACAGCATTTTCAGAACGCATACTGCCGAGCAATATTGCGCGCATTGGGCAAGGCGTTGATCTTATTATTGATGCCGCCGACAACTTCGCCGTGACCTATTTAGCCTGTGACTTCAGTCGTCACAGCAACACGCCAATGCTGAGCGCTTCGGTTAATCGCGTCTATGGCCACGTTGGCGTGTTCGGTGGCCCATGGCCAAGTTTTCGTGCGGTCTTTCCACGTCTGCCGGCCAATCAGCAAAGTTGTGACAGTGTTGGTGTAACCGGACCTAGTGTTGGGGTTATCGCTAGTTTACAGGCACAAGAAGCGCTCAAAATATTGGTCGGGCAAACAACCCTAGGTGGGAAACTACTGTACGTCGACTGCTGGCATTACAATTTTCACTTATTAGACGTCAGCAATGCCAATGAAGACGCCGCTCTCAACATATCGCTAGTTGAACCCGATCAACTTAGTGAATCGGACTACGTTATAGATGTCCGTAACACCGCTGAAGTGCAAACCAGCCCACAACCATTCCATGTAGATTGTTACATACCATTGGACGAGCTATCACAACTCGACATTAGCGGCATAAATCAGCGAATTGTATTAGCCTGCCGTAGCGGCCAACGTGCCATGCTTGGCGCGCAAACGCTAAAGCAACGAGGAGCAACAAACATAGCCGCGCTGCTACCTACGATCTAGCGGACGATCGCAACCAAAATTGCACCATCACAAAGCCCACTATCGCGCCACCAACGTGTGCGAAATGCGCGATATTGTAGCCAAAAATAGAAAAGCCGGTAAAGCCTGCCGTGAGGTCGATCAACAGTAATACCGGCACAAAATATTTGGCCGCAATTGGCACGGGCAAGAACAATAAGATGATTTTAAAGTTAGGGAACAACAATGCGAAGGCGACCAGTACACCGTAAATAGCGCCAGATGCACCAACCATATAACCGGAAAAAGGTCGACCCAATATAAGCGCGTCGACCAGCATTGAAATCACCGCCGCACCAACACCGCATACCAAGAAAAACACCAGAAAGCGCCGATTCCCCCAAACACGTTCCAGCACTCGACCAAATGACCACAACGCAATCATGTTAAACAAAAGATGCGTTACGCTACCATGCAAAAACATATGCGTTAGCAACTGCCAAACTGCAAAATTGGGGCTCTGCCAGCTAAACAGCTCAAGCCCAGTGAGCTGCTGATGAAACAAGGCAGACTGTACGAAATATACAATCGCGCATAGCAATACCAAACGGTTGGTCATACTTTGAAGTAACACACGAATAGACGGCATAGATAATTACGCAGTAAAAATTACATTACCCTTAGCATAGCAAATTCGAACACCATCGAGATGAAACGGTATACTAAGCTCATCTTTTAAGCGGCTGATTCCCTCAACACTATATGCACGTTTACACTATCAAGGATGGCCAAGGTCTGAGCGTTGATTTATTAGACTATGGCGCCCGCATTATTGGCATACAATTTAATGATGTCGATGTGGCTTGCCGGTATCGCTCGAGTAACGATTATGCTCAAGATGCTATGTATCTTGGAGCCAGCATTGGTCCGATCACCAATCGAATTGGCAAAGGCCAAATGACGGTGTTGGGCGAGCACTTACAAATGCCACAAAATGAGGGCGAAAACACGCTTCATTCAGGTGGTAATGGTTTCGACAAGCAGACCTGGCAACAAATATCGCACAGCAGCAACAGCGTGACCTTTAAGCTCCACTACGATATGGCGCTAGCCGGGCTAATCGGTAGCCTCACTACCATGGCACGTTATGAGGTCGCCAACGGAACGCTTTCAGTAACCTACGAGTCCACCTGCGACCATGCCACGTATTTGAACCAGACCAACCATGTGTATTTGAATCTAAGTGGTCAAAACCGCCCAATTGATGATCATGAGTTTCGACTGTTTGCCGACAATTTTGTCGAGGTTGATGAGAATAACATTCCCACCGGAGCGCTCATTCCCATCGTCAAGCCGTTTGACTATGCGATTAACCAAACCAGTGCTTACCCACAACTTGAGGGCAGCAGTGACCATCATTTTAACGTTGGCGATGCGGCCAGCTCGGAAATGCGACGATTACTCACAGCACACTCAAAGACCACCGGCATTCAACTCGATGTATTCGGTACGTCGCCGGGCTTTCAATTCTACACGGGCAAATCCATGAACGATCCATTCGTTGCTTCAGCTGGGTTTTGTGTTGAAACCCAGTTTGCCCCAGATGCGATAAATCAAAGCACCTTCTACTCCCCAGTTACGCCCACTGGCGAACGATGTGTGCAGATTAGTGAGTATCGCTTCTCTGGTTAGTGTTATGGCTAGCTATATGATTAATCGGTGGCCGCATTCAAAGGCCTGGCGACTAATTCAGTCTGATTAAATGTGCCTTTACATGGGTTCACCACGCGATTAATGGCACAATACCCGCAAGACCAGCGCTCGGCCAGAAAAGCCCTGACAAAGCGGTCTATCAATGTACTTAAATCGGCCTATCCATCTACGAATGAAACAATTTAGTTACATCGCTCTCCGCCTCGCCGCATTCAGCCTACTGGTCATGATGACCTCAGCCAATGCGCAATTTTGGAGTAAAAAAGAATCTCCGCTGTTACCTGAAGAACAAGCCTTTTCGGTCACGGCTGAGATCACTGACCAACAGCTGAAGTTATTTTGGACTATCGCGCCAGACTATTACATGTACCGCGACCAGTTTCAGGTGTCATCGGCAACCCCAGGCGTCGAAATTGGTGATCTACAATTCCCAGCCGGCGAAACTGAAGACGACCCACTATTCGGCCAAGTGGTGGTGTACTTTTATAATGTCGAGCTAATCGCACCACTTACTGCCCTGCCGGATACCGCCACATCAATCGAACTAACACTGCTTGGTCAAGGCTGCAATAAACCAGTTGGCGTTTGCTATCCGCCACAGACTCGCGTGGTGACAGTCGACTACACGCCATCGGCGAATGCACCAAACACCGTAACGGCAACCGACTCATCGCCTGAGAATCTCAAGCAAGCAAGCGACAAACTCGAGTCTAACGCACCACAGAAGTCGTTCTGGAGCTATGTCGCAGCGGCCTTTGTTGCCGGCTTAGTGCTAAGTTTCACGCCATGTGTGCTCCCCATGATCCCCATCTTGCTCGGCGTTATCGCCGGTCAACAGAACCCCAGCCGCCTTCGCGCCGGTTGGTTGGCATTTTGCTATGTCATGGGCACGGTCGCGGTGTATGCCGTGGCCGGTTGGCTAGCGGGTTTATCGGGCACTCAACTGCAGGCCTATTTTCAGAACCCTTGGGTTATTGGGTTCATTTGCGGTCTCTTGTTACTGCTCGCAGCTTCACTGTTTGGCGCTTTTCGATTGGAGCTACCTAGCTCAGTACAAACCAAACTAAGCGGGCAATCAATCAGCACTCGCTCAGTATCAATCACTACCTTTTTTCTCGGGGTAATCTCCAGCTTGGTGGTCGGCGCCTGTGTCTCGCCAGTACTGTTTATCACCATCGGGGCCGCTATCAAGGCCGGCGACCCGGTGCTTGGATCAGCCATTATGAGTGCCCTCGCACTCGGCATGGGGCTGTTGTTGATCTTGGTTGGATTTGGCGCGGGCTGGATACTCCCTCGTGCTGGCGCATGGATGAAACAAGTGCAGATCTTATTCGGTTTTATGGTCATCGGCGTAGCGATCTACATCGCTGGTTTTATTGCCGCCGTACCAGTGCTAGCCTTGTGGTGTGCTCTACTGCTTTGGACCGGCTTCTACCTGTGGCAACTCGGCGAAAATAGCAGCGTAGCACTAAGTGCCGCAGTATTACGTGGGCTTGGGTTAGCCGCGTTATTATGGGGCGCCATGGCCTTGGTTGGTGTCGCCACTGGCGGGAATAATATTTTCCAACCATTGGCTACGGTTAATGTTGGCGGCAGCAATAGCGCGCTAAAGAGCAAGCTTCCGTTTAACAGCGTAACAACCTTAAACGCGGCTAAAACTCTATTAGATAAAGCCAAGACTGACAATAAACCAGTCCTCGTGGATTTCTATGCGGACTGGTGTCTAGATTGCAAGCGCATGGCAAGCTCAACCTTTTTGGAACCAGAAATTCATGAGGCATTGAGCGAGTGGGCATTAATCGAAGTCGATGTCACCGTCACCAACGATAATAGCGAAGCCCTAAAACGTTTTTTCGACGTATTTGGTCCTCCAGCCACCTTGTTTATTCAAGCGAATGGACAGGAGCTATCGGACCTTCGCCAATATGGTTACTTAAATAAATCTGAGCTCCTAGCACTGGTTGCACGAGCCAATAATTAAAATGAAACCCATGTCCGCACAAAATAAGATACTTATACTCGCTATCGCGATTGTTGCATTCGCGATCGGCATCGCCGTTAACACTGCGCGCGTGTCGCCAGTGCTCGATAGCCAACCACTCTTGCAAGCAAAATTGCAGTATCAAGGCAAATCCACCGCGGTTGCTAGTCAGCTCGGAGAAATAACCCTCGTTAATTTTTGGGCAACATGGTGTACCCCGTGTCGTGAAGAAATGCCCTTATTCGAAGCCATGTATCGCAATGCGAAACCACATGGTTTTCAAGTGATTGGCATTGCCATTGATAACCCCGAGACAGCGCAACCCATGTTGGACTCAATGGACATCAACTATCCAATTTTTTATGCTGAAAAAACCGGCACTCAAGTCATGGAAAATGTTGGCAATCCACAAGGCCTGCTACCGTATAGCCTGCTGCTTGATGCTAACGGTGATGTACTGGATCAAGTGCTTGGTAAGGTTGATGAAGCGCAGATAAGCGAATGGCTAAACACCTATCTGCCTGCGAGTGCAGGATCTAACGAAAAGGAATAATCTAATGAGTTGGATTCAGCTAATTTTCGTGGTCGATGTTAATAAGGTCGAACCACTCTCGGACGCTCTTGAAGCGTTTATGGCGCAAGCTATTACCACAGAAAACGCCGGTGCCGACGAATATTATGAAGTCGCATTTCCGGGTAACCCGACGTGGAAAAAGGTGCAATTAACAGCTCTATTCGATGACGCCATCGATGTAGCCCCCATTGTTGAATTCGTCCAAAAACAATTTGCAGATTCCGCGCAAACCGAAATTCCCGTGCAAATCGAGAAGCTGGTTGATCAAGACTGGGAACGCGTATGGTTAAGCTCATTTAAGCCTATCGAAGTCGGCTCCAATTTATGGATTTGCCCAAGCTGGTGTGAACCAACGGATCCTAACGCGCGCAATATTACGCTAGACCCTGGGCTCGCCTTTGGAACCGGCACACACGCCACCACGCATATGTGTCTACGTTGGCTTGCCGATCAATCGCTAGAAGGTCAACGAGTGCTTGATTATGGTAGCGGCACCGGCATTCTGGCAATCGCGGCGTTGCTAAGCGGTGCAAGCCATGCCGACGCCGTCGACATAGACCCACTCGCAGTTGCGGCCTGTGATGAAAATGCACAACGCAATGGCGTCACCGACCAGATTTCTTCCTTGTTGCCAGAGCAACTAGAGCCCGAGCCAGCACATCGTTATCCCTTAGTAATTGCCAATATCCTAGCCGAGGTGATTCTCGATTTGCGCGAAACATTGTTAGCTCACTTGCAACCAAATGGCACGCTGCTATTGACCGGCATCTTAGCCTCTCAAGCTGATCGCGTGATCGCCGCATTTGGCGAAAAAATGTCGTACACTACTCACCAACAAGACCAATGGTGCTTAATTGTCGCCACACCTAAGACCTAACGAATCGTGCAATGGGCTTAAATAAAACACAATGCCCCCACTGTTTTACAACCTATGTAATCAGTGATGAACAGTTCCGTGTCTCTGAAGGCATGGTGCGCTGTGGCACGTGCCGAGAACGCTTTCAAGCACGCCTAATTAGTGCCTCACCAAACAAGCCTCGCTTCGATCCACGCGAGGCGTTCATTGAACCCTTGTCTGAAGAACCCGCGCCACCGCCAACCACACCGACGCCATTCATTACCGACATAAAGTTCACCGATCCGCACACCGAATCGGACCCAGCTAGTACAGCCTTTACTAATTTTTCGATCGAAGAAAGCGTTCACTCAGAGCCGAGTGCCGATAGCACAAGCGATCAGAGATTTAGCCAAGAGCCGGATCAGGAAGTAACTCACAGCACAACCTCTGAGCAACAGACTAAACAAGAATCGACGCAACAATCTACGCCAGAGTCGAGCCAAGAAAACAGTGAACCTGATTACGACCTAGCAACTGACGGTATTGAAACGCCATCGGTCGCGGTGGTAGTGGCTAGCATTAGGGCACAACGAGAGCGCAACAAAAATGACCATAGCGCATCGCCACAGGTGGCCCAATTAGCTCCACCTACCACCACACCAGCGCCGCAACCGACTCCGGCGCCCGAACTTAAACCCGAACCCAGCAAAGCTGCTAAGCAAGCTGAGTTAGAGTTGCCCTTGCGTGACGATGTGCGGCCATCGCGCAATACGCCGCCGTTGACAACGCCATCTAAAACTAACGCTCCGGCACCACATAAGCCGATGACGACAGAGCCTCTGTCAAAATCATTATCAGCATCAAACCCAGAATCGAGCCCAGAATCAAAAACGGTTAACAAAGCGCGACACACCAAACCCGCTTCCAGCCGCAACGAAACTGAACTGATCGACGAAGTCGACGGTTTGATCAAAGACAAAATTCTGTCGCCTAAATCAGAATCAATTAACGAGGCTGCAATCAACCGACGTCGCAGTAGACCGGCTGCAGCGCGCCCCATTAAGCGTAAAAAATCAGGGTTTCGTTGGTTAGCAATATTACTAGGTCTGTTACTGATTTTGCTATTTAGCGCGACTTTGTTGTATCAACTGTGGCTCAAACAATGGATCAAGCCAAACGATTCAGGCCGCTTTGATACTGCGATGCAGGCGGTGATCGACCCATTAGTTGAACAATTAGCAACGCGTAACATCGAACTACCGGTGCGGCGTGACTTAAGTCAACTAGAGCTTGTATCGGCACGCACCGAAACGCATCCAACCCGCCCTTCAACGACTTTATTACGAGTCAGTATGATAAATCGTGCCAGTATCACGCAACCGTTGCCTTGGCTCGAGTTAGCGTTGCGAAATTCTGAAGGTCAATTGGTGTCGCGGCGCAATCTCTCACCACGAGACTATCTCTACAACAACAAAACAACGGCCGACATCGGCCCCAATCAACTAAAGAAAGTCACGATTGAATTATTGGCATTTCCCAAACAAGTAACCGGCTACGAGCTAAAAATAATAAGTCGCTAATCCATAGCAAGTGAAAATTGCTTAAAAAAGTGGCAATTTTTCGCCTCGTCATCTTTACCGGTTTTGTTCACATGGGTATGATCTGACGTCCTTTCACCACACACATTTTCTGGGGTCGCCCAGTCAGACTGTCGTTGTCTTAGACCGCTCTGAGTTAGCCGAATCAATGTTGCAAATTGGACCATATCAAATATCAACACCGGTAGTGGCAGCGCCAATGGCGGGCGTAACCGATAAACCGTATCGACAAGTCTGTCGGCAATACGGTGCTGGGATGGTTGTATCTGAAATGATCACCAGCCAAAAAGATCTACGCGACTCAACTAAAACCAAATTCCGCTCCGACCTAATTGGCGAACCAGAACCAGTGGTAGTTCAGATCGTCGGCACCGAACCGAATGTGTTAGCCGAAGCTGCGCAGTACAATGTCGCTAATGGCGCGCAGATCATTGATATCAATATGGGTTGCCCAGCCAAAAAGGTGTGTAAGAAAGCCGCCGGCTCAGCCCTGCTGGCAAATGAACCGCTGGTGCAACAGATACTCACAACGGTAGTGAATGCCGTCGATGTACCGGTGACGGTAAAGATTCGAACCGGCACCAGTCCCGACCAACGCAACGCGGTAAACATTGCACGTATCGCTGAAGCCGCCGGTATCAGCGCCATCACAATTCATGGCCGAACACGTCAATGTAAGTTTGTCGGCCAAGTGGAGTATGACTCAATTGCCGCCGCAAAACTGGCCGTCGATATTCCGGTGATTGTAAACGGCGATATAGACTCTCCCGAGTCGGCCCAACAAGTTTTAAACTATACCAATGCCGATGCGGTAATGATTGGGCGCGCGGCGCAAGGCCAGCCATGGCTGTTTCAACAAATCGCGGATTATCTTGCACACGGCCACTATCAAGCAATTCCGAGCGCTGATCAGCGAGCCGCCACAATACACAAGCACATAGAAGCGATACATCATTTTTACGGTGATGTCATGGGCGTACGCTTGGCACGCAAACACATCAAATGGTATCTAAGCCACTGGTCTAGCACGCCCTCGGAAGCATACCGGCAAGCGATTACGCAAACCGAGAACCCAACTGAACAAATTGAATTACTGCAGGCGTTTCTGCAGTCAACCACAGCAATAAATAAAGCCGCTTAAGCGGCTCGTTACATCAACCACTGCATTCTATACACACCTAACCGCCATGACTAAAAACGACCCGCTATCCGTATGCATTACGCATTCGATGGAACAGTACTTCAAAGATTTAAATGGGGAGATGCCATCTAACCTTCATCACTTTTTTATCAATGAAGTTGAAAAACCGTTTTTACAGGTTGTCATGCAAGAGGTTAAAGGAAATCAAACTCGCGCAGCAGATATATTAGGTATCAACCGCAACACCTTGCGCAAAAAGCTCAAACACTACAATCTCGGCTAAGCCGCCTACCCCTCTTCCAGACCGACATTTTTAGGAATTTACCATGACTGACTTCGCCTCAGAAACTCGGATACGCCCCGCACGTGCACTTATCAGTGTATCCGACAAAACCGGTATCGTTGACTTCGCTCGCGAACTTGCCGAGCTAAACATCGAAATTTTATCCACTGGCGGCACTGCTAAGCTGCTTGCTAACGAAGGCATCGCGGTTACCGAAGTGTCCGATTACACGGGTTTTCCTGAGATGATGGATGGACGTGTTAAAACTCTTCATCCTAAGGTCCATGGCGGCATATTAGGTCGCCGCGGCACCGATGACGCTGTTATGTCAGAACACGGTATTGCACCGATCGACATGGTGGTGGTGAACCTTTACCCTTTTCAAGCAACCATTGCCGACCCTAATTGTGACCTACCTACCGCCATCGAAAATATCGATATAGGCGGCCCGACAATGGTTCGCTCAGCAGCCAAAAATCACAAAGACGTAGCAATTGTGGTCGATGCTCAAGATTACTCAGGACTAATTGAAGAAATCCAACAAGGTGGTTTGCGCTATGCGACACGTTTTGCACTCGCCACCAAAGCGTTCGAGCATACAGCCCAATATGACGGCGCAATTGCCAACCACTTAGGCCGAATTCAACAAGACGGTGAAAAGACTGATTTCGCACGCACCTTGAATTTGCAGTTCGCGCATCAGCAAACTATGCGTTACGGCGAGAACCCACATCAGCGCGCCGCTTTCTACGTTGAGGAAAACGCACCTGTCGGCATCGCCACAGCCAAGCAACTGCAAGGTAAAGAGCTTTCATATAACAATATCGCCGACACCGACGCTGCATTAGAGTGCGTTAAGCAGTTCGATGGCGCACCAGCCTGCGTGATTGTTAAACATGCTAACCCTTGTGGCGTAGCCGTGGCTCCAACCTTACTGGAAGCCTATCAAAAAGCCTTTTCGACTGACCCAGAATCCGCGTTTGGCGGCATCATCGCGTTTAACCAAGAGCTTGATGCCACCACCGCCGCATTAATTGTAGAGAAGCAGTTTGTCGAGGTGATCATTGCGCCAAGTGTGTCAGATCAAGCTCAAGCTGCCGTCGCTAAAAAGAAAAACGTCCGCTTGCTAGTATGCGGTGCTTGGGATTCGTCATCGCACAACGCGCTTGAATATAAACGCGTCACCGGCGGGTTATTAATCCAAGACAATGATCTATCCTTAACCAATGATCTGACGGTTGTCAGTCAGGTTAAGCCAAGCGATGCGCAAATGGCCGACTTACAATTTGCCTGGAAAGTAGCCAAGTTTGTGAAGTCTAACGCCATCGTATACGCCAATAATAATATGACGGTTGGCGTCGGTGCGGGCCAAATGAGCCGCATCAACTCTGCCAGAATCGCCGGCATCAAAGCCGAGCATGCCAAACTAGAAGTAAAAGGCTCGGTCATGGCATCAGACGCATTTTTCCCATTTCGAGATGGCATCGACAATGCCGCTGAAGCAGGAATCAGCGCGGTAATTCAACCGGGTGGCTCAATGCGTGACGAAGAAGTTATTGCCGCAGCCGATGAAGCCGGTATGGCGATGGTATTTACCGGTATGCGCCACTTCCGACACTAGGCTCTCCGATACTAGCTCGCTGGCAACACGTCGGCGAGCAGTACACTCATACCAAGCAGCTGAGTTATACTGGAATTTCGTTTAACCGAAAGCGCCAATAACTATGCTCCCCAAAGCCGTTCTCACCGCCGCACTGTCGGCTTTACTCTGTGTAACTCACGCACAAGCAGCCACTTACCTTACCGCCGATGCCATGGTCGACGTTATCGATGGCAAACTAATCGCGAACCCAGTAATTGTAATTGATGGCGATCGTATTCGTGAATTTGGTAGTGATTTAACGATTCCGGCCGATGCCGAAACGGTCATCAATCTAAGCGGCATGACATTGTTACCGGGGCTGATTGATACCCATGTACACATGACCGGTTCCGCCACCGAACATGGCTACAAACGATTGGCGACGTCACAAACACGAGCCGCATTACGCGGCGCTAAGAACGCCGCTCGCACCTTGCGCGCTGGCGTAACAACAGTGCGAAATTTAGGCGCGCCGGGGTTTATTGACGTAGCGCTTAGAGACGCCATCAATGACGGCGACGTACTCGGCCCTCGCATGTTTGTGTCAGGTCCGTCACTTGGCATCAGTGGCGGTCATTGTGATAACAATCTACTGCCCGTCGATTTTCAAGTACAGAGTGACGGCGTTGCAGATGGTCCGTGGGAGGTTGCCAAGAAAGTACGCACGAATATTAAATACGGTGCTGACCTAATCAAGTTTTGCGCTACTGGCGGCGTATTATCAAAGGGCACTAAAGTTGGGGTTCAGCAATACTCGCTCGAAGAGATGCAAATGATCGTGCAAGAAGCACATCGACGCGGCATTACGGTAGCCGCTCACGCCCATGGCACTGAAGGTATTTACGCAGCGATTCAAGCTGGCGTGGACTCAGTCGAACACGCGAGTTTTATCGACGATGCCGGCATCCAACTTGCGAAACAAAAAGGCACTTACCTTTCGATGGATATCTACAATACTGAGTACATTCTGGGCGAAGGAGCCAAAGCCGGAATCCTCGAAGAAAGTCTCGCTAAAGAACGTAAAACGGGCACGCTGCAACGAGAGAGTTTCACGCGAGCGGTTAAGGCCGGAATTAAAATGACCATGGGTACCGACGCCGGTGTGTATCCTCATGGCGACAATCTCAAACAATTATCGCGCATGGTTAAATTTGGCATGACGCCAATGCAGGCACTGCAAGCCGCTTCCATTAATCCTGCAAAATTATTAAAACGGGAACAGGACTTGGGCTCGCTGAGTGCTGGCCGCTTCGCCGACATTATTGCGGTACGTGGCAATCCACTGGAAGACATCAGCCTACTAGAAAACGTAGCATTTGTAATGAAAGGCGGGGCACAGATCAAAGAGTGAAAGCCACATGCTGGTACACACTAAAGGCAAACGACCCCGGTCTACGCACTGACGTCAACACGCCTCATTACCCGGCTAACCTGCCGCCAGTTTCGTGATAATTAACAATGGGGCTAATAAATAGCCCCATTGTTAGCGCTGCTGCAAAGCCGCGCATTAACAAACTTAAAACTTGTAAGTAAACCGCACGCCAACCGTCCGCGGCGGTAACACCTGCGTTAAGTAAGACCTTACACTGGTATCCAGCACGATCTGATTTGATAGACGTGTACTTTGCACACCGGTTTCAGCGAACTCATCAAACACATTATCGACGTAGCCGCTTACCGACCAAGTATCAGATTGATAAACCGCAGATAGATTTGCAATACCATAGCTGTCTAAGGTCAAACTACTACCCCGCCCACCGGCTCGCGACAACACGTCGCTCTGCCACGCGTAACCAGCATTAAGTCTCAACTCATTGCTGCCCGCCATTGGAATGGTGTAATTAGCAAACATCGAAAACTGCGTTTCAGGGGAACCAGGCAAACGATCGCCATCCAGGCCATCTTCAAATGCTGAACTAAACCCTGGCGGTGTGATGGTGCGAATCAACGAAGGAACATCGGCGGTTAGCTCACTTTGCGTATAGCTAAAGCTACTCCTTAATCGCAATCGTTCCGAAGCACGCCAATCGGTAGCAAGCTCTACCCCATTAGACTCCGCACCGTTAGCATTAATGGTGATCGGGATAGAAGCATTAACCGTAGCAGAAGACAATTGCGGATCATTCCACTCAACATGGAAGATCGCACCATTTACAGTCAGTGCACCATCGAGCCACTCGGTTTTAGCGCCCAATTCAAAGTTTCGTGTTGTGTCTGGTCCAAATGCGCGCTCATCAAACTCAGCAAAGTCATCAGGTCCCGGTCCAAACTGCTGCCCTGGTGCTAGGTTACAGTTGCCTTGCGCCGCATCTGGGTCATACGCAGGACACTCTCCACCGCCATTGCCACCACCGATTCGAAATCCCTCACTCACAGTAGCGTATAAGGTCACATCCTCTGACACAGCATAAGACGTGTTAAATTTGAATAAGCTACCATCATCTTCCTGCCGTAAGCTTGGATCAAACTCTCGCCCTCCAACAGTGTCTAAACCTACCGCTACGAATTCCGGGTCGAACAGCGGAAAATCAACGGTACTTTGCAGTTGAATATCATACTCATAATATCGGCCGCCTACGGTGATCTGCCATTTATCGGTTATATCGAAGCCTATTTCACCAAAAATTGCCTGCTCAACCACTTTTGCCGACTGAGCTGAGAAATACTCAAGGTCGTCGGCTCGATCGAACCCCGCAAAGGCGGCAAAACCTGGGGTAAATTCAGCCGAAGTCGCGACTGTTTCGAGCTTGTTATAAAAACCGCCGACAATCCAATTTAGTGGACCATCTCCGGTGGAAACCAAACGTATTTCTTGATTTAGAAATTCTTCCTCTTCTTCCTCACGGGTTAACGCTGTGAAAGTTGGAAAAGTTTCATAAGAGTATTCCAAGCTCACTAATAAATCAGTTTGGTCACGTTGACCAACTTCTTCATACTTGCCCAATCCCGTTGCCGAAGTTAGTTCCGCGAAACCAAGATCTGCGACGATTTCGAGGGCTAACAACTCATTCTCTTCCTCGTTCGGCTCAAGAACCCGGCTGGCCGATGCATAACGCTCCGTCGGATAGGCGCCACGCGCACTGGATACTGATCGGCCGCCATTTTCTTCATTTTGAAAATAATAGGTTACCGTCGCATCGATCACATCATTGGGAACCCAGCGTGCCGCAACTCGACCTGACACAGTCTCTTGCGAGTTTACGTCTTCTGCGGGACTAAAATTAGCCGCCACCGCAGTCGGATCATTTAAATCAACATCCGGCTCCGATACACCTGGCTGCTTGACGACAAACGGATAGTCGATAAAACCTTGATCGTCGAGACGGTCGAACGAACCTCGAATTGCGAACGTATCAGACACCGGTAGGTTAAACGTGGCTCCTATATCAGTGCTCAAACCAGAACTTTCACCAACCGAGTAAACATCTCCACGCACTTCGAACATGGACTCAGTTAGGTCTGGTTTGTTCGGGATGTAACGAATCGCACCGCCCAAAGTGCCGGCACCATATAACGTTCCCTGCGGGCCCAGCAACACCTCGACTCGTTGCAAATCATTTAGTCGCAAATCAATAGGCAACGGGATTTCGCCGAGGTAAGTAGCAACTGTACCCCCCGTGTCATTGCCACTACCCTGGCCTAGCGGCTCTGCGTTCAAGCCTCGAACGATGGTTTGGTTACCGTTACGTCCACCCTGATTAACCGCGTTAATCCCAGGGACAAAAGCCAACACCTCCGAAATATCACTAAAACCTTGCTCCTGCAGACGAGTTCCGTCCAGCGCAGCAATGTTAATCGGCACATCTTGGATCGACCCTTCACGACGAGTTGCGGTTACAATTATTTCTTCAATTGCGGTAGTGGAGGATCCCGACTCTTGAGCCTGTACTGGGCTTAACATCAGACCTCCCACCAATGGTAACGCCATCGTGCTAGCGATCGCACGCGCCGATGGCGTTAATTTAAATCTCTTCTGATTATTTGGATGATGTTTCATCTCATTATTACCTCATACTCGAGGCGCAACTATTCGGATTGCGCTCCTTAGGTTATATTGTGCTGGGTAAATAGGGGGTAACGACCCAACAGATGGAGATGACGAGCGCAGCACGTAATGCGTCAAAACTCGTCTCTCAACGATCGCACTACGTCTTTGTAGGAATGATTCGACACCAAGTGTCTCTTACTCGCTTCAATCCTGTCAAATATAATTACCTAGAACCATGCCAAGCTCGTCAATGACTCCGAAAACCTCGTTACATCAATCACTTAAGTCTGGACTAGCGTTGCTAGCTGCCGGTGACTACACGGCCGTTCATTCGCGTTCAATTAGCATGATCAAAGCCGACGTAAACAACCCTGTTCCGTACTGTCTCTTAGGTCTTTTGGCGCAGCAACATCTAAATCACATTAAAGCTTGTGAGCTATTTGAACGTGCAGCGAGGTTAGCACCAGACTCAGCGGAAATGCATGCCTACCATGGTCAAGCCTTAACCACATTAGGTCATCAAAACCTTGCCAAACAAGCAGCCGATAGAGCCGCAAATTTAATCTCCAACGACCCGCTAATTAATGACACCATCGGCGTTATCTATAGTCGTACAGGGTTCCACGAACTAGCGATACCCTACTTTGAAAAGGCCGTATCGCTGAACCCGGAGCCCGCTAATTTTCACTACAATCTAGCCGCTTCACGACAATTTATTGGCGACTTTGAGGGAGCCGAAAATGCCTATCAAGCAACACTTAAACGAGATCCAAACGCATACCGCGCTTGGTCATCGCTGATATCGCTGAAGCGGCAGTCAAGCGAACACAATTATTTAGAGCATTTGAAAAGCTTATTCAAGCAGTATGAAGCGAATGCCGACGCCGCCTTGCATATTGGACACGCTATCGCCAAAACGCTCGAAGACTTAGAACTGTATTCTGAAAGCCTTGATTGGTTACATCGTGCTAAACGGCTTAAGCTAGCTAATTCACATGAACACACCACACTAGAAACCGTGTTTGCCGCGGCACAAGCCACACGGCCTAGCATCCACAACGCAGCTCAAATACGCCCAACCGAGCGCAGTGCGACTCAAGCACCAATATTTATTATTGGTTTGCCCCGAACCGGCACTACGCTTGTAGATAGAATACTGTCGTCGCACCCAGATGTAACCTCAGCCGGTGAACTCAATACCTTTCCAGGCCTCATCAAAGAAGCAACGGCTACACCATCTAACTTAGTGCTCGATGCCCCGACAATGCAGCAGGCTAACAAATTGGACCTACAGGCTATAGGCCAAGCCTATCTTGAGAGTACACAGGGTTTAGTCAGAAATGGCCAACGCATCATTGACAAAATGCCATTGAATTTTTTCTATGCAGGCCTAATAAATCAGGCACTCCCAGACGCGCATATTGTGGTTTTACGGCGCGGAGCAATGGACAGCTGTTTGAGTAACTACCGTCAACTTCTTACCGTCCAACACTCCTACTATCATTACACTTACGACCTAAATAAAACGGCGAATTTCTACCGCGCGTTTGACCAATTAATGAGCCATTGGCGAGCCCATATACCAAGCGATCGATTCATGGAAATACAGTACGAAAACATAGTGTTCGATCAAGAAAATCAAACACGTCGACTATTGGATTTTTGTGGCTTGGATTGGCATGAAGCCTGCCTAAGATTTCACGAAAATACGGCGCCAGTAGCAACCGCCAGCTCAGTACAAGTTAGACAACCTCTTTATTCAGGCTCGATTGGTCGCTGGAAAAAGTACGGTGATAAACTAGACCCGTTAAAACTAGCTCTTGCAGACTTGGCAGACTAAACTGTACAGCCTTGTGATTTAATCAGATTAGTCTATGCATGCAGGTTTACGAACTAAGTTTGCTCAATAACAACTTGATACCAACCGCACCGAGAAACACCGCAGCAGTACGATCAAAACCCGTTTTAGCGCGTTGATATACTCCACGTGTGCGACTAGTAGACAGGCTTAAGGCCACCACAGCGTACCAGCTAAAATCGATAACAAAAGCGATGATCGAAACCGCTAAGGTGGTGTACTGAGGAGGGTTTGCCGGCACAAATGCAGCAAAGATACCGGCGATCACCAAGGCGGTTTTGGGGTTGCTGGTTTGCGTAATCAAGCCCAACAGGAATGACTGGAACAAGGTGCCTGACGATTTCCCTTCGAGTGATTCGGTAACCAACGGCTCGCGGGCACCGCGCCAGATTTTAAACGCCAGATACAGTAAATAGGCGCCGCCGAAGAGCTTAAAGATCAGGTACGCACTTGGCACCGTCTCAATTAAGGTAGTTACCCCAAAGCTGGCCAATATAGCGAACAATGCAACGCCCAGCCCCGTGCCTAGAGCCGTAGCAATACCGTGTGTACGCGACTTAGCCAAGGCGCTCTGCGCAACCACAAAAAAACTTGGACCAGGGCTCATAGCGCCAATCAGTAAAATACCGGCAATCGCGGCTAAAAACGTGTAATCACTCATAGTTACTTTTTAAAGCAATGCGCTCTATTACGCAATTCGGTTTCGGCAATCTTTTAGCAACACTAGGAAAGAATCAAACACCGCCTCGAGCTTGAGATTCTGCATGAACTTTATCCAGGCGTTGAATACCCGCAAAGCACGCAACATCATCAATCAACTCAATAACCGGTTGCGGCGTTATGCTGTAATAGAGCTCAAAGTATTCGGCACTACCGACTTCGAGCTGCCGATGCACGCGCGCCTTCTCTTCCAAGCTGGTATCTACCAAATCATCCCATTCAACACCTTGATGTAAGCGTGATGAACTTGGTAACCATTCGGCCTTCTTTGCGCTCGGTGAGAAAATAGACACACTGGGCACGCCAACTGCCTGCGCAATATGGCGCGGCCCACCTTCATTGCCCACATATAAATCACACAGTGACAATAGCGCCGATAAATCCATTAAGTTAAAGGTACTGACATCGTGCAAAATAGATTCCTTATGCCGCGATGCTTGCATAAACGCCAACGCATCAGCTCGCTCGGTATCACTCCCCGCATTCAATACGATCTGCGCGCCATAGACTTCGACACAGTGATCCATAACATGATGCAAGTAATCAACCCGCCACTTTTTATGCGGCAATTTAGCACTTACCGACACCGCAAAGATCGGGCGCGATAAATCCACACCGCGATCTAATAAGGCTTGTCGATAACGCGCTTTAGTCGCATCAGGAACCGCGATTTCCATTTGATCATAACGTTTTACATCAAAGCCCATCTTGCGCAACGGCTCCAGCAAACTCAAACGCTCTTCAATTTTGTTACCCGCTTGTTTTTGGCTGGTATCCACTTTATGCGTGTAAAAGAATCCTCGACGGCGCTTCTTACGACCGATACATATTGCATTTTTGCGCGCCAGCATCGACACCAACTCACTCTTGGCGGTCGATTGCGCGTCGACGACTAGATCATAGTTATCGTTGGTAATACGACGAATAAGTTGCCAATATTTAAAGGGATTTTTTTGCTGCGCAGGGCTAATTGCAATGACTTTATTAATGTAAGGATGATTAACAAAAAGGTCGGCGCTGGTCTGCTGGATTAGAAAATCCACACGCGCCTTCGGGAAGGTTTGCTTGAGCGTATTGCACAATACCGAAGTCAACAACACATCACCGATGTGCTTAAAGCGAATCACCAAAATTCTGGCCGTGTCCGCCGTCGGCTTTGTCAATGCTGAGGTTGTGGGGTTATAAGCGTTCATCCAAAAAAGTCTAGTTTGCCAAACTGGCTGACCATACCCTTGCTAGATTGCAGCGGGATGACAGCAATAACAGAGCGAATATACGCTTTTTTGCGCGCGCTCGCATGACTTGTTTTAGCACCACGCCAACATGCCTCCAATCGCATCGAAAAAACCGAATACTTCGATTCAACGAACTCGGTAGTAGCAGCATGCTAAGTGCTTTGCTGCCACTGATTGCAAGCCACACCTAATGTACAACCGAGCAGAGCTCCTACACCTCATATCGCATCAAGTACTCGTGTTCGTCCTCACCAACCACCGCAAACCCCAAGCGCTGATACAAGCCAAAGGCAGGGTTCGCTTTAAGCACGCTTAATCCAATCTGTTTGCCAGCATGGTGTGCCAAGATTTGTTGAATTATAGCCGACCCGTACCCAGCACCTTGGTGGTCACGCTCAATTTGCAACTGCAATAGATTAAGCTCGCTGGCAGTACTCTGATACTTGATCGCGCCAATTCGCTCACCGTTAATCAGCACTAAGTAACAGCACGAGTACAAGTGCCTGAGTCGCGCTAGATGCTCCGCTTCCGACAAAAACAACCCAGCAGCCTCAAGGTGCTCAGTCATAGTCTGTTTGCGTAGCGCCAATAGATACGTTTCATCAGACTCTACGGCCGGCACAAAATCGATTCTCATCAAACACTCCAGCTTGAATTACTTTGTAAGACTAATTCATTAAGACGAATCTCTTAACTTAATTTAGCCTAGCTTAACTAAGTCTGACTCGAATCCCCAGTAGACTAACAATATGCCGGCGAACAAACCCATGTTACTGAAATTGGCTAATCACGCCACCTGTTTCGGCGTAGCGTCGCCTACATGGTTTAGATAGGCATGTGGATAATCCAGTTCGCGCTGTTGAAACGACAAGATAGACTTGTTCTTGATCACACCGTCGTCAATATTTATTGCATGCCTAATCGTCGCGTTAGCCTGCCAAGCATCACGCCCCGCTAACACCGTTGGCAGATACACAATGAGCGCGGCCGAAATCGAACGCGTCGCACTTTCCCAAAGGTAGCTCGGCGTGTGATCCACCGCGTAATAATCCGTGGTGCCATATTTAAACATTGGGTTCTCAAAGGTCGTGGGTTTAGCAAAAAAGAAGCCCATTCCCTCATCACAACTCACATCAATGATTAAGCCATTTGGCTTTAAACACGAACTCTCAGCTTGAGTAACAAAATCAATCGGATGCGCAGTATCTTGAAAGGTGCCATTTACAATAATATCCGACTCAGAGATCAAGTCTGTCAGCGGTCGCATACTCCCATCATGGGCCGCCACCATCATGCGCGCCTCATCATCGACGCCCGCTAAGATCCGCACGTAGTTGCAGTCGAGCACTTCTTCGCGAACTTCATGGTCAGGGCGTTGAATGCAGATAGTAATATCTCGAAAACCATGCGCTTTTAAAGCGTAAATCGCACCGCGACTCACAGCACCGAAACCAAAGATAATAGTTTTACGTTGATTGCCGTAATGTCCATCAATACCCTTGAGTTGCAAGGCATGAATCACGGCGCAATAGCCCGCCATTTCGTTATTTTTATAAAACGTATGGCGACCTATTTGACCACTTGGAGACCAAATAAACATGTCTTCAAAAGCAATAAGTGTCTGCTTGCGATCTAGCGCTGCTTGGGTAATATCCGCTTGCTGCACACAATGCACATAGCCCCAAAGTGTGCCGCCCTCGCGAAGCTCTTGGAGGTCCTCCAACACCGGCTTAGCAATTATCACCGTGCCAATGTCGGCGAGTAATTCATGACGCGTCGCGAGTCCACCACTCAACTGCAAAATTTCCGCATCGGATATACCGAAAGGCGCACCATAGCCCTCTTCGAATATAAGTTGTTGACGAAGCGCCTGCGGAATCCGTGATAAATGTGCGGGATGAATTGGATAACGTCGCTCATCTTGCTTTTTAGACGTGCCAATGACGCCCACTCTTGATAGTTTCATGTCGTACCTTCCTTGTTGTTTATTGGTGACGGCATGAACGAGTGGTCAATTTCGCCAATAGGCCGAATGTCCACGCACAGCAGCGAATTAAACTAAGCCGCCGTTACACAGAGTTGATTTGTAGAGAGCTGGTGATAAAAAACCTTGAACCCAGCTAATTGCTTGGATCTATTCGCACTTCCTGCTGCGAACAGTTGTAGACCAAATTAGTCAGACCACTATAGCGCTTTTCACTCGACCTAGTTCGAGAATAAGGAGAGCAGCGCTAATTTAGTTTGATTAGCTGAGCGCACTAAACCACCTTCTAAACCATTTCACCGATAACTTATTCGTTTACGATGGAGAAGCCTTCGGCGGCATTAGTTTCTAAATAACCTTTGTGATACATATCTAGATACACCTCATGCTCTACCAAGCCAGCATCGGTGTCACATTTCACCATATACATGTCTAAAATAAACCCATACGGGCTGGGGCCCGCACTACCTAATCGATAGAAGTCGGCAACCGACATGCCATTGCTGCAAACAAGTCTAGATAAATACTCACGCTGACCACTCGGGCCGTCAGCGCGCACAGGGTTGTACTGCGAACCTAATGGCGCTTTCGCAATAGCCTCTAAGTCTGGTTCGATACAGCTAATTCCATTAAATAATTCATCAACTCCACACTCATCACTAGAAACCCTGTTGTTGGTCGTCGAAGCACAAGCCGTCAACAGACCAAACAGTAGAAAAGGTAATACAAGCTTCATTTTCGCTCCATCATTCATTCTCGTTTCAGGTAATCAAACTACTCATCAAGCTACTAGTCAAACTTAAATTATTTGATTCAAGCATCTGGAAATCTCATTTACAAAGCGCAAATGCCTGACCGCAGAGTTTATTAAGCTTCGCTATCGCTGAATGCTGTTTCAAGGTTAACATGGAGCGCCCAACTAATCTGCTATCAAGGTACCTCAATAATGCTGAAATCGATCAGGCTCGGCCTCACCTATGGCGCAACCGCATTGCTATTGCTGGCTTGCGACAAACCAGCGTCGACACCGAACACACAAGCGACTGATGCGGTCGTTGATTCAAGCGCCATCGCTGAAAGCTCTAACCGCGCTGACAACTCTGAGATCAACGAGTTCTTCCAAGCTGTGTATGACCGAGAGGTGTCACAGAACCCTGAGCGACAATCCGCACTCGGCTTGAAGACTGAAGATCAAGACAAATGGACTGATATCTCAGATGCCGCAGCCCAAGCTAATGTTGACGAAGCGAAAGCCGATTTAAACAAGCTCGCCGAATTTGATCGAGATGCGCTAACGCCGGATAACCAGCTCAGTGCTGACCTGTTCGCGTATCAATTCCAAGAAACTATCAATCAAGCCCCGTATCGAAAGCACGCCTATATTGTTGATCAGTTTCGCGGCCAAGTGACCGATAAAGTTAGCTTACTGCTCAATGCTCACAGCATCGATACCGTAAAGGATGCAGAAGATTACATAGCGCGAATCGAGGGCTTGCAAGACGTCTACGCAACCATGACTAAACAGCTAGCTGACCGCGCTGAATTTGGCGTAATGACGCCTGCATTTGCCTATTCAGATATGTTGAACGACATTGGCGGCTTGGGTA
The DNA here is from genome assembly GCF_003315245.1 of Arenicella xantha. Taxonomy (NCBI): domain Bacteria; kingdom Pseudomonadati; phylum Pseudomonadota; class Gammaproteobacteria; order Arenicellales; family Arenicellaceae; genus Arenicella; species Arenicella xantha. The sequence continues at coordinate 1,217,011 of NZ_QNRT01000001.1, forward strand.
AAGGTGCACCAATCGAAGAGTCCGACCAAGCACACACTCTATTAGCCGATTTCACCACTAAGCTCGCAGAACTAACGGCTAGTGAAGAACAGAAAGACCAATTGACGGCACGTGCGAGTGCCGCAATTAGCGGCCCATTTAAGGCCGGAATCGACGCTCTCACGACTGAAATAAAGCGTCAGTCAACACTTGTAGACGGCAATAAGGGTGTGTGGTCGCTGCCCAATGGCGAGGCATTTTATCAAGCGCAAATCAAACGCTTCACCACACTCGATTTAACCGCAGATGAAGTGCACCAGCGAGGCTTAGCCGACGTCGAGCGAATTCATACTGAGATGCGTGGCATTATGCAGACACTCGGATTCGAAGGCAGCCTCCAGACTTCTTTAAATTTGTGCGCACCGATCCTAGCAACTTTTATAGCAATGACGATGCCGGTCGAGCTGCATTTTTAGCCGATGCACAACGCCAAACTGAAGAAATATTTACAGTCGCAGACCAGTATTTTAATAAGCTACCAAAAGCCAGCATGGAAGTACGTCGTGTGGAGCCATGGCGCGAAAATTCGACGTCGATTGCGTTTTATGAGTCGCCTTCCTTAGACGGCAGTCGGCCAGGTTATTACTACGCCAACCTTAAAGATATGAGCACCTATCAAATAAGCGTATCAACAGCCATCACTTATCATGAAGGCGTACCCGGACATCACTTTCAAATTGCGCTTTCACAAGAACTCACCGGATTACCGGACTTTCGCAAACACAGCTTTTACGGTGCCTATACCGAAGGTTGGGCCTTATATGCCGAACGCTTAGCCAAAGACATGGGGTTTTACCAAGACCCAATGAGTGATTTTGGCCGCCTACATGACGAAATTTGGCGGTCGGCTCGGTTAGTCATTGATACTGGTATTCATGCAAAACAGTGGACGCGGGAACAAGCCATCGACTACTTCCGCCAAAACACACCGCTTTCTGAAGGTGATATGGTCACCGAGGTAGAACGCTTTTTTGTTTGGCCTGGTCAAGCACTCGGCTATAAGATCGGCATGATGAAGATTCTAGAACTGCGCGCTCGAGCTAAACAACAACTTGGCGACAACTTTGATATTCGGGACTTTCATGATGTTGTGATTGGTAAGGGCGCTATGCCACTGCCAATATTGGAAGCACAGGTTGATGCGTATATCCAAGCCAAGCAGCAACCACAATAAAGCTTAACGTCATGGCTACCCTGTCCTAGGGTAGTCAATGGATATTAACGACTGAGCGTGTATTGAAAATACCATCAATACACGCTCTTTTTGTATCTAGCGAATAAACATTTAAGTTTAAGAACAAGCGCCCTTGCGCATGCGCATAGTACTCCCACGCGTCATTTCGACTTTGTCAGCCGTAACCGAAACAAGTTTGTGGGAACCTACGTCGGACATGATTAACTTATCATCTGCCACCGACCAAGTACCATCTTGCTTCCAAAACACATCTGACCACTTATAAGTCCCATCGTCATTCAGCGTGATGGTGACTTTTTCTTCAACGGTATTGCCCGCTCCTTCTTGTTCGTAAAAACACCAGATTCCATTCAAATCCTGAGATTCAAACGCACTGACTGAGTTAGACACCATCGCAAAAACGCACAGTGAGATTAGTTTTTTCATGTTTTTCCTTACTTATTTAGTCGGTATTGGGCTTAAGATATTAATACTAAGCAGCAGCGCTATTTTGTCATATTGCCGATGTATTTCACAGCCCAAGCCAGACCGTCGCCCTGCAAAATCTAACGCACGGTTAGGCAATAGAGTCTCAGCAAAAGGTACGACTCACTAGAATTCAGCGTATCGCGCTCATCCATAAAGTCGTACCCTCCGCCCGGACTAAAGCGCTTATTAGCCCAATTAAGCTGACATCAAGCTACAAGTCCAAGGCCGACATAGCCGCTTCTGGATAGCGCTCTCCGGCGATTAATTCCGGCGAGATAATTTGATTAACCTCATCCAACTCCGCAGTCGACAATTCAATTGACACCGCACCTGCATTCTCGACCAATCGTTGCACACTACGGGTTCCCGGAATCGGCACATAATGATCGCTTTGGTGCAGAATCCACGCCAACGCAAGTTGTGCGGCAGTGCATTGTTTAGCACTCGCTTGCTGCTTGATCTTATCTACCAATGCTAAGTTGTGATGAAAATTTTGTTCCGAAAAACGCGGGTTAGCTAGTCGCCAATCCCCTGCTTCAAGATCTGCTCGAGTTTTGATCGCACCGGTTAGAAACCCTCGACCAAGTGGGCTATACGACACCAGACCGACGCCCAATCGTTGGCATGCAGGTAAGATTTCCGCTTCGAGATGACGGCTCCACAATGAAAATTCGCTTTGTAATGCTGAAATCGGATGCACAACAGAGGCTCGCTCCAAGGTGTTCACGCCCGCCTCCGACAGGCCCAAATATTTTACCTTACCCTGCTTAACTAAGTCCGCCATGGCACCGACAGTATCTTCAATCGGCACGGACGGATCCATACGATGCTGATAGTACAAATCGATATGCTCCACTCCCAAGCGGGTTAAGCTCGCGTCACAAGCTTGCTGCACATATTCGGGGCGACCATTAACGCCCAAGAAATCGCCTTGCGGACTGCGCATGACACCGAACTTAGTTGCTAACGTAACCGTATTCCGGTGAGACGGATGCTGTGTGAAATAGCGACCCAGTAATTGCTCATTCGTGTGTGGCCCGTAGATATCAGAGGTGTCCCAAAATGTAACGCCCGACTCAATCGCTTGTGACAGTGTATTTAAAGAATCCTGCTCGTTATGACGACCGTAAAAATCGGACATCCCCATACATCCTAGCCCAATGCTCGAAACCTCAAGCCCCTGTGTACCAAGTAAACGTGTTTTCATTATTGCTCCTGAATTTAAATTTGCCCAGCGAGCCTACGCTACGAATTGCTTAGGCCGCCGGAGAGCGTAAATAATAGGGTTCGGCTGGCTACTGTTAATAGATCGTTCCTACTCGATACTTGCCTATTCCTCCAAAACTGACTTTTTAGACTCTGTCTTACCGGCGGCTCGTAGCATAATAATTACTTCTCATCACGGCACAGCGAAACCACATGAACCTGAATATTGAATTAGCCGCCCGAATTGACGAACTCACACCAACTGCAGGGGTTCACTCAACCTCAATAGACAACTTCAACTTGGTAAAGAACTATGCGGCAATGTCCGATCGCGTTCCGATTATCTACCAACCATGCATTTACATTGTGGTGCAAGGCAGTAAATCTGCGCTACTAGGCAGTGAAGTATTCGTGTACGACGCGCTAAATTATCTGGTGCTATCAGTTCCATTACCGCTCGAATGCCAAATCGAAACCGCCAGTGAAGACGCTCCTTACCTCGCGGTAAGAATCGACATTGATAGAGCTTTACTCAGCGAACTGATGGTTGAGACAGCCGCGAAACAACAGCCCGCGCCGTCAGCACCAAGCCCCGGCATCTTTGTATCAACGCTGAACCACGACATTCAATTAACGCTATCTCGCTTATTGTCTTATCTTCACAATGCGGAACAGGCCAAATTCTTGGGTAAATTAGCCATTAAGGAACTGCTATTTCATGTGTTGAATGGTGCTCAGGGAGATTTGCTAAGAGCTTTTGCACATCAAGACCGACAAAATTTTCAAATTGCCAAAGTCATCGGATTTATACAACAACAATATTCGAAAAATTTAGAAGTAGCCGATTTAGCGGCAATTGCCAGTATGAGCGAATCATCTTTCTATTCTTACTTCAAGACGGTCACTAGCTGCTCGCCCATTCAATACATTAAGGCTATTCGATTACACGCGGCCAGACGAAATATTCTGTTCGACAACTTCTCGGCCAGCGATGCCGCGTACAACGTGGGCTACTCCAGCCCATCACAATTTAGTCGAGAGTACCGCCGTTTTTTCGGCACACCGCCATCGGCTGATACTCAGACACACACAACTCAAACCAGTTAAGAGCCCACATCGAGAGTATCGCAACGCCTGACCAAACCTCTCATGTGGTGAATCAGTAAACGAAATTCGATCTGAATGGCAGTTTTCCCCAAGTTGCTAGGGCTCCCTATTTATTGGGAGGCTGGTACTTACACCTATAGCCCGAAATACACTTTTATTCCCTCTAACGCATTGGATGTCGCGACCGAAGCCAATATAAGACCCATGACTCGGCTGACTACACTGGCGCCACTTGCACCGATTAATCGGATAATGTGACTCGCCAATAACATCAAAATAAATACGACTAACAACACGCTTAGCATCACGCCAGCCGTGAGTGCTTGTTCACAAATGCTATAACGATTGTTTTCGGTTAGTAAAACGGCGGCCAACATTGCACCAGGACTCGCAATAGACGGAACCGCCAATGGAAATATCGCGGTTTCATGATGACTTTGCACCAGCTTCATCTCTTCGTCTGGTTTGCTTTCACCAAAAATCATTGTTAGCGCAAACAAAAATAGCACAATGCCCCCGGCAATCTGAAACGCCGGAAGCGGTATCGACATTGCGATCAGTATGTACTCGCCAGCCACTATAAAGAACAGGAGGATCATCGCGGCTACTAGGGTTGAAATAAGCGCAATCTTATTCCGAGCAGACTTGTTGAAGTGGGACGTCACCGCAATAAACACCGGCACCGTTCCAATGGGGTCTATCACCGCAAAGAACATAATGAAGGTTGCTAAATAATCTATCATTGTTGGGACCTCGTTATGTAGAGCACACGACATGAGCGCGAACATAGCAAACGTTCACGACATCTCCAGCGCTGGTTAACTGCTGTTACTGCCAGATAAGATCTCGATGTGATTGCGCACAATCACCAAGATACAAATTAATCAGACTTTGATATGGAACACTTTTATTCTTCAGCTAAGTCTTGAACATAGCTGAGCGTGTCTTGGTCAAGACGGATAGTGACCTGCTTCTTTGGCATTTTAGGGCAGGTGCTTTTGTTCTAAGTCGTCTGTGTCGCGCACTGCGAATGCTCTTATCGATTCTATGTTGAGGTTCAACGACCAGTTAAGTCGATAACTGTGTGGTCTCCTCTAACATATTGGCATACGAAAAGAGGATTAGATTCTATACGTTAGCCTGCTAAAAACGCTCATCTTCCTTAGAGAATTTTAGCTGGGCTTTTGATCGAGCGAAAACGCTGCGAAGACAAAGTCGACTGTTTCAGTCGGGGGTTACTCGGTGTCGCTGATTGAAGCGCATCCCTATGTTTAGAACCCCTTCAAAAACAACATCTTACGCCACCATTATAACGACGTTGTAAATACAATCAAGAACTTTGCCTCGCCGACGCTCACCAGCGCACCGCAAACTACCACGGCAGCCTAATGAACGTCGCATGTGACGTTTGGATACTCGAGTCTCGCGCGCTATCGATGCAGCTCTCCAGCTCGCTCTGGCTGATACGTTATTTCTTCAATTTTGACCTTGATCAATCCACCGCCAGGCTTGGGCCACTCAATCTCATCACCTTGCGATAGACCCAACAGCGCACTACCGACCGGAGCCAAAATGGATATTTTACTACCACTTTCATCGATATCTTTAGGGTAAACCAAGGTCAACACAAACTCTTCTTTAGACGACTCCACCGAAAATTTGACGGTTGAATTCATCGTTACAATGGTCGGCGGAACTTGCGGTGGATCAACAATATTAGCGCGCGTAAGCTCCTCTTCCAGCTCACTGACCCCCAATAAACTATTTTTTGGTAACGAATCGATTAATTTATACAGCCTATCTGCATCTAACGATGAAATAGTTATTTCTGGTCGCTTATTCATTTTCATCCTCAATAATTTCCCCATCAACCAATGGGTTTAGTGTTTGCTTAACGCGTTGCCTAAGTTACTTGTATATGACGGTTCCGTTCGCTAAATCAAGCGCCAACACGGCAGTCACTATCCTTTCAAAATGTAGTCAAATAATCGACTTAGAATTTGTGCCAGTTTCGTCGTCAAATAGCTAGATTGTACAGCGATCCCCGTCACGAGCATGTCATGTAAACCAGTAATAACTAGGCTAATTCTCGCGCGCTTTAGTAGGTTGCTTAATACTTATTAGATTGGCAAGAAGCATCAATCCACCACCCAAAATTAGCGACGCTTTTACTGGTTCAGCGTAAAGTAGAATTCCAACCAAACCAATTAGAGGGAGTCTAAGAAAATCGAGTGTAACAACCGTGGTTACTTCGGTGAACAGCATCGCTTTAGCCAAACAATAATGCGCCGAGAGCGCCGTTAGACCAATCACCAGCAACCATAGCCATTGCTCGCCAGCAGGCCATAGCCAATCTTCAAGTGACAATATTAGCCCTATAGGAAGTTGAATTAGGCACATGTAGAACAATATTGAAAACGCTGATTCAGAGACACTTAACGCCCTAGTCACGGTATACGAGATGGCATAGCAAATAGCGGCGGCAAGCACAATAAATGACGCCGAATCGATAATCGCATAGCCCGGCTGCACAATAATCAGCACACCAACGATACCCAGAGACACCGCCACGATTTTTCTAACCGTAATTTTCTCACGCAGAAAAATGGCCGCGATAATTAACGTCCATATTGGCACGGTAAATTCGAGAGCGAAAACTTCGGCCAACGGCAGTAAACCGATTCCTACAAACCATCCATATTGCCCAAAAAAGTGGAAAACATTTCTCAGTAGCGTCAGCCCAACCCTGTCAGTTCGAATAACGGTTTTTCGTCGGGACATCAGAAAAACTAGCAATAAGGCAAACAAGCCAATCGCGCTACGAAAAAACAGTGTTTGAAAAACCGACAATTCGCCACTTAGCTCTCTGGCTCCAATTGCCATTAAGCAGAACGAAACCAAGGTTCCAGACATCCATGCTACGGCGTGCATTGATCGTTAGCCCTGCATCCGAGTATGTGGTTCCCAGTAGGCCGGTTTAATTAACACGATACAACCGAGAATGCCGAGCCAATCGCGCTCGCTATGCCATTAATGATTTCGGTTGTGATACGCGCGCGGTTAAACACAATGTCGACTAAGCCGGCGAATATGACACCAATATAAGCGAGATAGCCGAACCCCATATAGTCGTTGTATAAAATCGTATAAAACCAATCCTGGCCGAACACATAGATCAACGACGATAACAACGTCGCGAACAACAGCAATACCCCGGGCAAGAACAAGTGGCTGATAGCCTGCGGTTTGGCAAAAGAAATCGCCAACAAAACAGTAAACATAACAAAGTTAGTTCCAAGAAAGATACGAAGATCAAATCTAAGATTACCAACAATCTCTAAATATTTACCCTTTACGATTTTCCCAAGCGTCTCTTGCGCGCTGTTAATATTCTTTATGCGCTCGAGATAAGCAGTGGTGATCGACTGCGTAATCGCCTTTTTCTTCTCACAGTCGTAACCACATAGAGAGGCGAGAACAGTAGCGATTCGTTCTGGCAAATTGTTATCAAGATCTTCTTGAATTTGCTCAGATTCCATGCCCAATTTTTCGGCCATCTCTAACGCTTTATTCGCCACAGTTGAGTCACTCAACAGTTGTTGCTTGGCCTGCACCTCCTTGGCTATTTGATATTTAACGAAATCTCTAGCAGACTCTTCAATCAGCTCAGGAGAAGCAAATGTAGCTGAAAAAAGAACGCCAAAAAGCAGCGCTCCCAATAATCCAATTGATCTTAGTGTAATGCTCATAGAGTCTTAGCCTATCGTGCTTTGTGTTTACTAGTTCAATATTTACCAGCTAAGGTGCATGTTGATGATTCGAAACGTTGTCAGCGCTACAGTACTGATTCAGGATAGTGTATATACGAAGCGATAGTGGCCAGCACAAAATTGTGAATCTGCTGCCACTGCCTTAAGTATTTTTGGTCATAATTAAATTCAATTCTCACTCCTTGCGTACCACCAAAATCGACTCGGTCTGCTTCGGGCCAGTTTGACGCCGGTATCACCATAGATGCATTACAACGACGCAAATTACAGCTTAGTACAATTGGTTTTTCCGATGGTGTGCGCAAATATGATTCGTTCACCACAAACATAGTGGGCTGTCTAGCTTGAATAGATTCCTCACTCTGATTTCCGTACTTCCGCCGATTAACATAGGCGCGCAAATGCACATCGGCAAAATCATCAACTTCTTGGTACTCCTTGTTTACGGAAAGCAGCACAAATGACTGATCACTCGATAACCCGCCGATTCGATATCGCAATACATCCGCACTATCTTGGGAGTTGAATTCAGCTAGGTTTTGCGTATTCCTAAATTGGAAGTCTGGAAGCAATACCTGCAAATTCACTCGGTCCCATATGGTTTTAGCCCACGGCTTATACGGATGTGCAATGCTTGCTAAGTGGTGTCGAGGAATCTCCAAATCCAATTTGATCGGCCGCAACGAGATTGCAACCGGCACGGTATTATTCGAGTTATCTGAAACTTCAAAATACTCAGCTTCTTCACTCAGGTCATGCGGACTTGGGGCATCACTACAAGCTCCTAGTAGTAATGCGGCGGCCAACAGTATCGGTCTTGCAGTCATAGTGTACAGCTCATATAGAAACACTTTACCTTGCAGCCCTTCGCGATTGATTCACCGCGTGGCTCACGAACTCAGTGAGAATACCCCAGCTGGAGAATGCTTCAAGAAGATTCCTGTATAACTTCTACGTTTGAGGAAAGGTCATAATGTTCAATGTATGAGACCAGCTCGTGTAAATTTTCTCTTTTTACAGTATCCAAAGGATGCTTATACGATGCCAACATTTCACGCTCATCTTCACTCTTATTTCGCTTGAGTAGAAGCATGATCTTTAACAAGGACATTAACACCTTCTCTTTGAGTGGTAGTCTGGCAAAATCAAATCCTCCGCGTAAATAAAAGAGCGGAAACTTCTTCTCATACTCGGAAAGTAAATTTTTATCCTTTATTTCTTCGACAACGCCTTCTTTGTTCGGAGTCGCGCCAACAGCATAAATAATGATGTGTTTATTCGCCATTTGGCTCAAATGCTGTTTGAAAATTTTGTAGCCATTTATTCCTACGGCGTGAAGGTTCCCTCCAAAAATTATCAGGTCATAGTTCCCAGCCAAACTAAAGTCAAAGCGATCTACCGGCACGCAATCCGCGCTGATTAATTCACCGATCATCTCGGCGTATCGCTTGGTATGCCCAGCAGTCGATTTATACAATACCAGTGCTTTCATTAGGTTGTCTCCCGAAGCGTTTCGATGTTTTTCATAGCGTCCGTTACAATGCAAGGTAGCGGATAAAATTCCATAGGCATACGCAAACGGAGCGCTACGGGTTCACGTCAAAATCCATAACCCCTCCATAAAGAGCGCGTCCAACCGCAAGTGAACTTTGATTTATTAACAAGCCCTCACGTATGTTTTTAGCTAACTAGCTGCCCTATTTGATTTCCAACTATGCCAATGAACATCACCATTGATGGATAGAAAGACAGTGTAAAGCCCAGCGCTCGTGATGGAGCACCGCTGTTGTAACCTACAAAGAATAATATACGACCTAGCCCAAAAGCCAAGGCAGCGAGCGGAACTGTCGACAGAAATTTCGCCGGCATCACAATTAACCACGCACCATATATCAGTGAAGCTAGCAAGGTTTGTTCGACGGTGTTCTGCAATAGAGCCTGCAATACTTTGGCCTGCTCTGACCCTCGTGACATACCCCCGCCATCAATATCTTCTGCCGTAAAAAAGCGATGCTTCGCTAAGCGACCAATAGCAATCGCCAGAAAAAAGGTTGGTATGATTAGGCTAACGGCTAGAATATTAAGTTTACTGACCAAGCTAATCGGCTCTTGATAGCCAAAAGGGTTTAAATATGACCCTAAGCCTACAATGCTAATAGCAATGATCATTCCGAACACCATTCCCTTCAACACGCCATGCTGTTTTTCCGTTAGTCGTCGCATACACTCCTCGTGATTCGTGGTGGCTAATAGGTACAAGGCCAATCGCTATGCAAAAATACGCAGTGGGCATAACACATCCATTTAAACTAGGTGTTAGCCAAATTCTGCATATCTCAATTTTAGTCGTTTATGACGATGCATAAATATTGAACGATAAACCGGTCTTAGTAGAGAGCCTATGCAAGGTATTTTAGTTGTGTAATACACAACATCTTTTACGTTGGCACCAGAGCCATGTTTGGTGATCGTACGCTGATGCGACCACACACTATTCAATAGCGTTTTCGATGACTCAGTAAAACCCGTGCCAGTAACAGATAAAAGCTTAAAACAATGACGATCAACCGGAAGAACACCAAACAACAACACCGTGCTTGTAAAAACATTTTCATGTGTCGGCCATAGAGTGATTGCGGTTGTAGCCCATTTTTCTGGCACCGACATTTGTATTATCGGCGCTAACTCGTAATTAACTCCAGACATGCTAAGCAGTTCTGCTTGAAGCTGCTCAGGAGTTACCGATAGAAATGTTTCAATTTCGAACTTTGGCATAGACTTCCTTGGTTCAGCGACCCCCTTTAAATTTTGTTACGTATTCGATTATAAACAATAATTTTTGAGCTTTTCTTCTCGACTGAGAATTGTCCTCTATCACCGTCGACAAACTTAAATGAAACTAACTCCGCAATAAGCGGTGGTTTTATTGAACTTTAAGGATTAAAAACACCGAAGAATACTATTAGATACAAAATTATAACGATTATCGAAAGAAAACATGGAATCAATGAAAACACTACGCCCAGATAGTTGCTATGCCCTGGTAAAAATTTATGAGCTAAATTGAAGGCTAATGCAGATGAAGCCACTAAGGAGCAAATCGTAAAAAGTAACCCGATATTAACGTACGTGTCTTCTGGACTCTTACCATATGCATGTACGTAAACACCCAAAGAAACCGCAAAGGTCACTAATGGGATCAGGTAAAGGATGATGAATTTGCCAATCACACTCATTTTTCGGTTCCATCCATAACGCCTCACATCAGAGGCCGAAGTGTCGTTATTTATTTTGTTGTAGCGTAGCGTGAAACAACAAAACTAACAACGGAGTGGAGGTCGCAGCAGCGTGGCGGCGAACTTGATGTAATTACTATGTTTGTAACCACTTATACATTACCAATGCATCTACGAACCCTCTAATAGGATGATTGAATGCATTAGGTAAACGGCCAACAGTCTCAAAGCCAAGTTTGCACCAAAGACGAACAGCCCCTTCATTGCTAGATGCCACGAAATTAAATTGCATTGCTTTGTACCCAAGCTCTAATGCCATTTTTTGCGAATGCTCGCACATTGATGTTGCCAGACCTTTGCCCCTTGCTTGGGAGGAAACCATATAACCACAATTACAAACGTGGCTGCCTGGGCCAGCTTGATTTGTTTTTAAGTAATACGTGCCCAAAATCTTACCGTCTTCTTCAAAAACGTAGGTCTTACGTGGAGCTTCCAACCAAATTTTCTCAGCCTGCTTTTTGGTCGTACTCGTTTCATAAGCATATGTTTCACCAGCCAACACGATCTCATGAAACATTGGCCATATTGAGTCCCAGTCTGACTTTGTTGCTTCTCTGATTTTCATCGTTTCATTGTTCGTAAAACATCACGCCCAGCCAAGGAGTGCGAAAACATGAGCGTCCACCAAAACCGAAGGCGAAAAAATTTTGGCTCCTTGTTAAATTTCTATGCACACTCATCGAGAATTGGGCTGACTTTACTCTCATCTGGTGAGGGGAAAGGCTCCTTAAAAGTAAAAGCCTTTTCGGTCGGCCCACCCTTTGTAAGCAATTCAAGTTTTTCTTTTGCTTCTTCTAATGTAGGGGTATGGCCCGCTGGAACCCACCAAAGAACTAAGTAGAAATCAATTTTATCAAACCATTCACCCCTTCGACGCATGATTTCTCGATGCTCTTTGTTCCTGTAAACGAAAGCTCCAAGAGAGTTGAGGTCAGTCCATAAAGACATATTGGAAGCTATATTGGGATCGTCAAAAGCCTGCACGTCCATCGCATCATTACCTTCGCCAGTAAAGCGCCAAACAAAACCTTCTTGAGTTTCAGCGATGGCATTAACTCTATCCAAATTATCAATAAACTCCTTATTATCTGGATGTTCTTTAGGTAGACGAAAAAGAGCTATATTCAATTGTGCCAAATGGTATTTCATTAATCACCTCTTGTGTGTAAATCCAACGCCTAACGCAGCCGCGCATTTATGCGTCGGCTGCCTCTCTTTGTTATAGGGTAACACACGACAAGTTAGAGACCAGTTCTCGAAATAATGTACTAATAAAGATTTTAAATACTTGCCAGCTTTTTAGACGAACGTGAGTCCAACGCGCCGGAAATACGCGTCAGAATAATAGCCAACGCAACAATCAGCGCCCCAATCCAGGGAGTGTCCATTAGCGACATATCCTCGACCACTAAACCTCCTATCAACGAGCCTAACGCGATACCGATGTTAAAGGCGGCAATATTCAAACCCGAGGCCACATCCACTGCATTGGGTGTGTACTTCTGAGCTAGCTGTACCACGTACACCTGCAGGCCGGGCACATTGCCAAAGGCGAAAGCCCCCCAAACAAGTATCGTTAGCACGGCCAATATTGGATTGCTCGCCGTAAAGGTAAAGGCCAATAACACCAACGTTAAGGCGCTAAAAATTATGCTTAGCGCTTTTATCGGGCCTTGGGAATCAGCAAGCTTGCCACCCCAGATATTGCCGACTGCAACAGAGACACCATATACCAACAGTACCAGCGCAATTGCATTTGAGCTAAAGCCGCTCACCTGCTCCAGAATCGGTGCAAGATAGGTAAAGGCCGTAAAGGTACCACCGTAGCCTAACGCGGTGATGAGGTAGACCAACAACAGGCGCGGCTCCATCAATACCTGAAGTTGTTCACGCAGTTTTGCAGGTGCGGATTGCTTTAGGTTCTTCGGGACCAACAAGGCGCTGCCAATAAACGCGATTAAGCCCAGCAAGGAAACGACTAAAAAAGTCGCGCGCCAGCCAAAATTCTGACCAATCAAGGTGCCCAAGGGCACACCGGTTACTAGGGCTACCGTAAGCCCAGTAAACATGATGGCGATGGCGCTAGCTTCCTTGTCCTTACTCACTAAGCCTGTGGCAATCGTAGAGCCGATGGCGAAGAAAACGCCATGGGCTAAGCCGGTAAGAATTCTGGCGATTATCAAGCTTTGGTAACTCGGTGCCTGCCAAGCGAAGAGGTTGCCGACCACAAAAAGCGCCATCAAACTTAGCAGCACCGTTTTACGCGGCCAACGACCGGTTAAGGCTGTGAGCACAGGGGCGCCAATAGCCACGCCCACGGCATAGAGACTCACCAGCAGGCCAGCCGATGGTAGGGATACACCCAGATCTTGGGCGATGGTGGGCACTAATCCGACGATTACAAACTCGGTGGTACCTATTGCAAATGCACTCAGGGTGAGTGCCCATAAAGCTAATGGCATGACATAACTCCTATATTGATTTGCGGTGGAGTATGCGGGAATATATTATTGCGAAAAACAACGTAATATATAAAACACTATTACACTTATGACAAATATATCCAAAACAGATGACCTGGTTATTCTGCTGGCTGTCTTCGATCTCGGCGGCTTCTCAGCAGCAGCTAAAACCCTCAATCACCCGGTTGCCAAAGTCACCCGTGCCATTCAGCGGCTCGAGCAACGACTCGATACCAACTTATTCAATCGCACCACGCGAAAAGTGGAACCCACTGAAGAATGTTTGGATTTTGTGCGGCAGGTGCGCGAGGGCCTGAGACACTTAGAGCAGGCGGAGGAAACGCTGCAATTACAAAAACGTGTGCCGTCTGGTTGGCTGCGAGTAGATGCTGCTAGCCCATTTATGCTGCACCAAATAGTCCCCTTAATGGCAGAGTTCCAGCAGCTATATCCGCTAGTTAAATTAGAACTAGTATCGAACGATAATTTTATCAACTTGATCGAGAAGCGGACCGATGTTGCTATCCGGATTGGCAAACTCGATGACTCCAACCTACACGCCACCAAATTGGGCCGCAGCCCTATGCGTCTGCTGGCTAGTCCCAATTACCTAAAGACCTACGGCACGCCGCAGTCCGTAAATGATCTGCAGCATCACCAGCTGATCGGCTTTTCTCGAGGCAGCTCCCTGAATAACTGGCCACTATCAGAACCGTTGGAGATAAACCCATCGATCGCTGCCAGCAGTGGGGAAACGCTGCTTCAACTGTGTCTGGGTGGCCACGGTATAGCGTTAATCTCAAATTTTATGGTTGGTGAGTATTTAAAGAACGGAGAGCTGATTGAAGTACTGCCTGGTGTCGTTGAGCAGAGCAGTTCACGTCATGATGTGCACGCGGTGTTTTATCGCAACACCGCGCTGTCAAAACGCATATCCGTATTTATTGAATTTTTAAAAGCACGCTTGAGCCTATGAACTAGCAGCTAACAAATCATAGGCCAAAATTGACGAGCCTGAAATTCATTACACATAACATAAAAAATTTCACAACAATTCCTATGACATGTAGCGCCAACATCAGCGCCAATTGACAAAGACTTGGGTGTGACACTGCCAGCTTCCATGGCTTAGTAAACCTGTCCGTTGTAGGTTTTTGTTACGTCGCCGGCTAACTCTCTTGTTTGGCATTAAACAATCGCCATGCCATGAACGCAACGAAATTTATTATCGCCAAGCTTGATAGTGATGGTATAACGGCCGACGTGCCAAACTCATTCCCCAGCGCAACACTAATAACAATCTTTGCTAGAGTACCAATATTGATTAGGACCAATCCAAGCCAATAACTTCGGTACCAGATAGCCGAAAACAATCCAATCAGAAATAAAACCACAGCCACCAACAGCGAAATTAGGGGAACAATAGAGTTGTTTGAAAAAAACAACTGTTTTTCCCATTCAAGATATCCGCTTACATGCTCTGGTACGTTCTCTGGCGCAGCAAACCAGAATAAGCTGCATAAAAGCAGCGCCATAAATCCAACGATCAGCCAGAGCTTGCGGCGATAGGCGTAGTAGCACGCAGGAATAAGAAACAATGGGCGGGAGTACCAAGAGAACTGGTTCTGATGTCGACCCCATACCCAATGGGCAATGTTCTCACCAGCGAGATGTGCATTGACCAATAATGCTATCGAGTACAACAATAACAGCACGACACTGAAAGCTACAAACTTGTCAAAAGAGGTCCAAGATTTCATTGAATATCCAAGTGCTAGCGACAAAACGCTGTTAAAACGGGCGCGCGCTTTTTGCGCATCCGAATGAACGTAGTGAAATACAGTTTCTAAGCCTGTTATATGCAACAGGCGTAAACAGCCTAAAACATTGTATTATCATTTTTTGATTTTTCCGGGACAGGTTGATTTACACCCCAATGCTCGACAATCTTTCCCTCTTTCATCCTGAATATATGAATGCCAGCACCGCCATGAGAGTCTGGCGTATGTTTTACATGCAGGTGAATCCAAACAAGGTCGCCTTCGGAAGCAGTTCGTTTAATAGACATTGAAAGTTCAGGATACTTCTTAAATCGTTTTTCAAATAAGCTCAATAGTGCTTCTCGCCCATCCTGAATGTTAGGGGCGTGCTCAATAAAGTTTTCACTGTAGCATTCGTTACGCAAAATGCTTATCCGGTGCGAAGCTTCTAAGTCGGGCCTATTTTCTAGTATATCCATACAATAGACTGCCTGTCTCAGGTTGGATTCTTCTAAATTAGTTCTTCTGCCTTCTTTCGCATCCAGTGTACCCATTAAAAAAAACGAGAATGCCACCAAAATTAATATATTAGTTGGAGTGTTCATTTCTACCTCGTATGTAATCCATAGTCAGAATTTGAATGCATATAACACCAAGCCAGGGTCGGCGCGAAGCAGGCCATCCCGCGGAGAAAACTTGTTATACAGCTTTCTCTCACCCTAGATGTTTATGTTTAGAAATGTATTCTTCCTCTTGTTTTGTGCTTCTGATATGCCGCACCTATTTTCAGTTTTGTAAGCTTGTATCGCGGCAAGCTTATCTCCAGAATTTAACCGATTTCCACCAAGGTAAAGTAGTAGACGAAGATAGATCGTTTTGCTCTAAAGCACAATATACCCATATCTGTGAAGTGAATTCACTATCACCGATATCACACGTATTGACTAAAAATATATTTTTCTTTTCATGGGTTCCTTTTATCCATAGCGTAAAATCTGTTTTGCTTCCAATACGCAAATTATCAATTTCACTCGCAACGCCAATACCCCAATGACCTTCATGTAAAGAACCGGTAATTTGTGGTTCTCGGTAACGCTTAGACAATGTTTGTACGTATGACTGATATCTTTGATTGAAAGAAGTAATCATTTTTTCTGGAGCCCCATTCTCCGTATGACGAGGATCGAGTTCGGACATATGATCAAAGCATAATGTAGAAGTCGCCCCACAAAGCATACTATCTCGATTAAAATCGTAATCAGACAAATCAGGTATTTCGTAGGGGCTAGAGCGTTCCGAGTGACCATTCTCGAGTATTGGAACCAATTTTCGAGGGGGTTCTAGAAGTAAACTTTCGACAATGTCGACGATATTATCCACTATTTTTTAACTCCAGTGCGTATAGCGCCGCCCTAAAAGGCGATCTTGCGAGTCCAGCACAACGTGCTTTTTGTTGTGCGATTTTTAATGGCCTTGTTATGAGTTCTTAGTCCACTCATATTCCATTTGCCTTGCTGTTTTTACCGCTAGTTCTAAATTAGTGAGTTTTGAAACTAAATGGAGACTCATGTCGATACCTGCTGAAATACCACCAGAGGTAATATATTTTCCTTCGTCCACCCATCTTTGAGAATCGACAACGGTTAAATCTGGAAATGATTTTCGTAAATCATCAATATCTTCCCAGTGGGTAGTAACCTTTAGATTTGAGAGCAAACCAGCTTTTGCAAGAATAAAGGCGCCAGTACAAACGGATGCAACAGTTTTTGCATTTTTTGCTGTTTTACATACCCAATTTATAACAGATGGTTTTCTTAATTCTTCAGTGTGGATACCACCAACTACAATTAGTATATCTATATCAGGGTTGTCAGTAATACTATAATGAGGAAGAATTTTATAGCCACCCCTAGCATTTACTGGATCTTTCCCCTCAGCCAAGAGAAAAACATTAAAAATATCTTTTGGTTCAGATAACCTACTTGCTGTAGAAAACACTTCAAATGGACCAGAAAAATCTAGTACTTCAGCATTTTCGTAAATATATATTCCTACATTCAATGTTTGGCTCTCCTGAACTCATAACGCCGCAGCAAGCTGCGGCTATGTAGCGAAGCAGCCGTCCCGCGGAGCCAGCTTGCTGGCGGAGTGAACTTTGACGCCTTGTTAGATGCTTTTCGCATTAGTGCTTTTGTACTTTTTGATAATGGCAACTCTCATATTTAAGACCTTTGGCTCCTCGTGTTCTGAGTTCGCGAATGCTAAATGGTATACGATCTTTACGTCCGCAACACAGGTGTTAATTTTTTCAAATGGTAAAACTGTTTCAATGTGATAGTCGTGCATCATTGTCATTCCATCAAATTCACACTCTATCTCGTGCCCGATTGAGATTGATTGACACTCGTGCTCTTTTTCTCCAGGAACGTATATCCAACATCCGATGTCCCTTAGATAAGCTGATAATGAAAAGCCGATGTTTGTGGGAATGAGCAGATACCCTCTAGCGTGCAAAGAGATATTTCCGCTTTTTTTCTTGTACGCATTAAAAACAATTCCTGAAAAATCAATCATGCATCTAACGCCACCATAAACGGATGCCGAAGCAACGCGTAGGCAGTCCGGTGGAAGCCGCGCTTTTTGCGGCTGGAACGTATTTGATGGGCTTGTTATGCATTTGAGCAAAATACTGAAACATCATTTAAGTATTACTCACTTTCATATTTTATCCACCAGTTATGCATTTCTTTAAACATACGACTTAAAGCTATTGCTTTTTTTGTTGCAGTATACTCAACTCGAGGGGGAACCTCGGGGTAAATCTTACGGCTAACAAGGCCATCTTTTTCCAATGCGCGTAGTTGGCTCGTTAACATCGTTTGAGTAATTCCATCAATCTTTCTACGTAGCTCATTAAACCGTTTCATGCCATGAAAAATCAAAATTTGAAGAATTATAAGTTTCCATTTACCGCCAATTAACTTTGCAATATCGGGCATTGGACACAACTCTCCATTTGATTCTTTATCAGCTTTCTTTTTGGACACTTTTTTATCCTTAGTATTGTTTTTGATGCTATACACTATAAAACTGCCTTCTTGTAATATCATACCATAGCTATAAACTACAGATAAATCTATTCATGAACAAAGGCAGGCAGATGGCGATAAAACTTTACACTATAAGCGGAGCACCGAGGGGATGGCGTGTTCTTATCGGGTTAACGTTGAAAGACCTTGAATATAATATTCATTATTTGCAAGGCTCAAAGCAAGAACATAAACAAACCGAATTCCTTAAAATAAACCCAAGAGGAATGATTCCTGTTATTGAGCATAATGGAACGATAATCCATGACTCTATTGCGATATTGGCTTGGCTAGATAGAGAATACCCAAAAAAACCTTTATTTGGAGAGACAAATGATGAAGCTAAAAATATTTGGCAAATCACTATGGAAGGCTGTGATCACCTACGTAACGCTACAAATAAACTACTACGACCTATTCTAGTTGAAAACGTTAACTTGCCGAATAGTAACAGTGAAGCAATGAATACTTTACAAGCGGCAAGTGAAAAGATGCATGCTGAGTGCGCTTATCTAGAAAAATTATTAGCCAGAAATCTTTTCCTTGCAGGAGAAAACCCTAGTGCAGCAGAAGCAATCGTATTTCCTGAAATTCGCCTCGTAAAGCGAGCTATTGAGCGAAAGCCTGACCTTATGGGCGCAATAGGGTTTGACCATTTTGACGAACATTATCCAATGCTATTTGCGTGGAGAGAGAGAATCGAAGCGCTACCAAACATGAATAAAACTCTACCCTATCATTGGAACGAATAATGAGGATATTAGAATGAATTCTGAAAATTACGAACAGAGTATTATTGTTGATGCTCAAACACACGAAGCATACCGAGCGCTAACCAGTGGCTACTCACAGTGGTGGACGCCATGTGATGGTATATTTAGTAAACTGGGAGATCGAATAACATTTAGATTTCCACCACAAGTATCTTACTGGACATTTGAGGCAAAAGAACTCATACCTGACCAATATGTAGAACTTGAATGTGTTGATGCGCATCATATAATTTTAGAAAAGCCAGAAGCATCCAAAACCGAGTGGCTTGGCTCATCTTTACGTTTCAAGGTTGAGAGCGTTGGAAATCAAGTGAAAATTAACTTCACTCATGAGGGACTAACTCAAAAAAAGGATTGCTATGACGTATGCGAAGCTGGCTGGGATCACTTTTTCCTTAACAGCCTAAAAAAATACTTGAATACAGGTATTGGCGAGCCCCATGGTACCTAGGTAGCTAAAATTAAGCGACGAAGGAGCAAAAGCCAACTGTATTTTGTCCTTTTTAAACAGCTTGTTATGTGCGACTGTAAACACTGCCCTGAATGTAAAAAATTTAATCTTTAGCCAAGATTAAAGTTGTAGCTAGTGTTTCTTGTGGTCCCACTTTTGCGGCCCCTCCCATAATGTATACCTTATTATTAAGAGCTACTGAGCCATGGCCATTAAGGCACAATCTAAACAGTCACCGCACCACTCACCATTCCGGTCTCGGGTACCGGATGTGTAAAAATCGCCTTCTACATTGAGTGGAAATCTATTCTGCATTATCTCCGTCTGAAACATAACGCCCAGCGAACCGGCGGAGGTGCGATAGCGCCGAAGTCCGAGTTGCGCTGTTTGTTAGGCGCTCTCTCTGTCACGAACCAACCTTTTTTAATGCCACACGTGACCAAATTACGTTTGGCTTATTTTGCATTTTACTAGATTGATTTTCTAATAGAAGTACAATTTGAAAACCATATTCATTTGCATATGTGGCTAGTTCATCATTACAAGTCGAGAATACATGCGTGCCGGCACCTGCTGGGCCATTCCTAAGAGAAATTGCACAAATACCTTCAATATTAACAATTTCCGCTAATCTCCGAATGCAATGTCTTCTTTCCTCAATGGAAAGGTGATGCCAGACACCATCAATCAATACAAAATCAAACAACCCCGCACAAACATCAACTTTATTGAGTCTTGGTAAGCTATCATTGATCCATGTAATATCTAGACCTTGATATTTAGACTTTGCTATTTGAAGGAATTCATTTAGAGGCTCTACCGAAACTACTGAGTGGCCTAGTTTAGCTAATGCGGCAGAATTTTGTCCCACTCCTGAGCCTGCATCAAGCACTCTGGCGGGAGCTTGAGGTAAAAACTGAAGAAAATCAGAACTGATTTCCTCAAAGTCCAAGTTGAAACTCGCCTCAGTAAAAGCCTCTACTACTTTCTCGTAACCTTTAGTGCCTGCAACAATACTCAATGTAATTAACTCACTAGTTTTATGCATTGCCGCCTAACGCCTGTAGCACCTGCACAAATTGTGGAGTGCCGTTTGTGTATAATTGAGCGTAGCGAAAACACAAAGAGGCGCGTAGCAATTTGTGTCAGGTGACTACACTTGTTAGAACTTGCACGCAATAGATGCATATTTTTTTGCAAACTCTATGATATCGAGCTCTGCTTTCCAGTCTTTTCCTCCTAAAGTAGTACCATAGAAATATATTACAGGATTTAGATGTGGCGGCTGAGTGCTCTGATCTATATCTCCACTTATTTTCGTCGCGTGAATAATCTTATTGCAAGCTTCCCTAAGAGACAAATCTTGTTTTTTTGAGAAACCATCGCCCATGTATAAGTAGCCACAATTCGTAGCTAATACGTTAAAAAACCTCTCCTCTCGATCGTCTATCACACGTGCCAGTGTTGATAAGTAGAGAAGTATTCGAGTTATTTCATCTGACTCGAATTCTTGAATATCTAATATTGGATCGTATTTTTCACCCGTAGGATCTTCAACCAGTTCAGAGAATTTTCTACTTGAGAGAAATATCGCAACTAGTCTGTGTAGCTCTAGCTTTGCATTCTCCATGTTAGGGCGATGACCACCCTTTAAATGTTTTTCTTGTGGACTGATGTATTCGCTCATGATAGTTCTAACGCCAAGCCAAGGGGCGGCGCGTAGCAGCCGTCCCGCGGAGCCAACTTGTTGGCGGAGTGAACTTTGACGCCTTGTTAGGTGGTGTGACTTTTTCGATGACTTGATGCACTTCCTTTTGCCTCCATAGAACAAAACCCATTGCTTTCGTTTACTCAACCAGACTATCAGAATTCGTTTAGTGATAAAAATGCTGTTCGACCAAAACGATATAAATACTTAACTTACAACGATGAACCAGTTTTCTAGACTGCCTCACCTACGGAAACTTGCACCAACAAAAACCTTATTATCAACGACCGTTTTAGCTAAACAGACAGAACACACCTAACAGTTTTATTATCCGGCATAATGACTGGATATTTTTTGCTTGGATATTTTTTCTGTGGTCACGGTTAATCCTTTAAAATCAATGCGTTAGACTTTTAAAAAACAATATCCAGTCGTTGTGACGTGATATTTTTTTTGACCCTTTTTTCCTAAGTGGTTGAAACACTTAGCATTAAATAGAAAATATCTGGTCTGCATGGATATTTCTTGTATGCTAACCTATCGTTAACGACGAAAGAATTCAAGGAGTGAATTATGTCGAACAAACTCAGGGGAAGACCAAATTTGCCGGCGGTGCCCACTAAATTCATGCACCGCCTTAGATTATCGATCAGGCAGAAGGGTTTAAGTGCGTCTACCGAACGAGCCTATTGCGGCTGGATAAAACGCTTTATCAAATATCATCATTTGCTTCATCCAGTTGATATGAGTCAGCGAGACGTCGAGCAGTTCCTTCATCACATCGTTACGGTAGAGAATGTATCTATTAATTCCCAAAAATCAGCACTTAATGCGTAAGCCTTTTTGTTCAATCAATTTCTGCAGAAGCCTCTAAGCAAGCTCAACTTTACACCAGCCAAGCTTGGTCCCAAAATTCCGGTGGTGCTTTCCGAGCTGGAGGCTAAAACGGTAATTGATTCTTTAGCATCGCCCAATAAATTAGTGGTTCAACTACTTTATGGTAGTGGGCTGAGGCTAGGTGAGGCACTTTCTCTGAGACTCAAAGAGATAGATTTTGAGGCTAATCGGCTTTGCATCGCAAAGAGTAAAGGCGGGAACCAATATACGAGTAATCCAAGAACTACTTGGTCACGCAAGTGTGTCGACCACCGAAATCTATACGCATGTACTTTATAAACATGGCGCGAGAATTCGTAGCCCGATAGACGCACTGTAAGAGTTGCTTTTCACCTTATTCCTTGGTGAACGACGTATACTGTTGGCTCTAATTTTTACTCACATAGCTACAGTGCTTTTATGAAAATCCGTGCTTTACATCCCCTTCTCTTAGTAGTTTTGCTGCTTGGCTTTAACAATCTCTATGCAAACGAAGATAAACCCACAGTGGCCTCCGAAGCGCATTTAGGCAAACCTAAGGTAATTATTTTCGACGTTAACGAAACCTTGCTCGACCTCGAAAGCATGCGTAAATCTGTTGGCGCGGCAATTGGTGGGCGAGATGATTTATTACCATTGTGGTTCTCGACTATGCTCCATCACTCATTGGTTGTTTCAGCGACCGGTGAATACGAGAGCTTTGGCAATATTGGTGTAGCGGCTTTGCAAATGGTGGCCGAAATTAATGGCATAGAAATCACTCAAGACAATGCCAAAACCGCTATTTTGACACCGCTCCGCTCGCTGCCGCCGCATGCCGATGTGGCACAAGGTTTGGCTAAACTAAAAGCCCAAGGTTATAAGCTGGTGACATTAACCAATTCGTCGTTAAAGGGTGTGCAACTACAACTCGAGAATGCTGGATTGAGTCAGTATTTCGACGCTAATTTGAGCATTGAATCAGTAGGCGTATTTAAACCGCATCTGAGCACTTATCAATGGGCCATCAAAGACCTAGGCGTTAATGCTGATGAAGCCTTAATGGTCGCGGCTCATGGTTGGGATATCGCAGGCGCTAGCAAAGCCGGCTTACAAACAGCGTTTATTCATCGACAAGGTAAAGTGTTATTCCCGCTGGCCGCAAAGCCTGATTACAATGTGTTAGACGTAAATGAATTAGCGAGCACATTAGCTCAGCTCAAGTAAAAATTAACGAGCGCCAGAGCACGCTTTTCTTAAGCGGGACCCAAGCTTGAAATAACTGCTCTGCCGCCACCACATTGACAGCACAACATAAAACCATTCCTAGCAAAATAGTTCGCTCACTAAACTCCGCTAACCTGCAAATCACCGCTGTCTGATGTTGGTTGCCCAACAACCATTAACACCAATACCGGCAATGCTCGGCATTAAAATTCGCCTTAGCTATTTAATTCAATTTGCGTTACATTTCCTTGGCCTCAGAATTCATTCAATGTTTCTGAGCTTTAGCAGGGGAAGCTGGTGAGAATCCAGCACTGACGCGCAACGGTAATGTGACCGGTTTAACAGAGATTAAGCCGTGAACACAAAGTCCGACTACCTGCAAACTTAAGTAAGTTGCCTCGCGAAACGGCCAGTTCTAGCATACTCGTTATTGCTTTGTTGAAAGCACAACGCTGTTGCTCCTAGCTATTTTTCAAGGATTGTTAATGTAGCTTGATCGCGTTTGTCACCGATAGACGGATCAACAGAATAGTTGGTGTCTCGCCTTATGGTTGTTGTTCGTCACATTTTGAAACGTCAAGTTTGGAAGTTTCTAGTCACAAAATTTATTCTCATCAGCTTGCTGTGTTTTTCTAATGCAGTGTCTGCAGTCAATATTCTAGCGGTTGTGTCACCGCGTAACACAGCCGATGTATTAAGTGGCGCGCATCAGTTTTTACGTGAAAACCCTACGCACAAAATAATTTTACGCACCACCGATCAGTTCAGTGATTTGCCCGAAGCGAAGCGTCGCGAGCTACTTAGCGCAGCCGACATCGTATTTGTTGGCGGTGTATTTGGCGACCCAGTTAACACGTTCGAGCGCTATGTCGCTGATGCAAAACTAATAAAATCATTTGTTGCGGTACACAGTGATCGAAAACTAGTGACCGCTTCGCACCGCAATCAGCAATCCATGCTTGCGGGCGCGAATATCGACGAGCTAATGAAAGACCCACCAGCTGGGCCAAACAACGACGCAATGCAATGGTCGGCAACTAGACTCGAACAATTTTCTGAATATCGTTCATGGTTGCTTGCGAAAACATATTGGTCTGATCGCGATACCGACAATATGAACGGACTGTTTCGTCATCTCGCGGCTTTGGCTGGTGTCAGCATCTCAGTACCAACACCAACAGTACATCAACCGCTCAGAATGTTTATTGACGACAAGCCGATAGATGCACAAAACGTAGCGCTCTCTACTGATTTTAAATGGGTTGCCATTGTCGATTACGAAACCGGCGGTCGCCCTGGTGAACGTGCTTTAATCGACCAGATCTGTGGTGAACTCAGCGCTAAAACCCTAGATGGCGAAGTGAAATGCCTGCGCGTACTCGCAAAATGGGGCGCTCCCACAGTGCGCGCCGTCGAATTATTGGCGCAGCAAAAAGGTCGACTGTCGGCCATCGTGTCACTGCAAAACTTTGTGCTTGGTGGTGGTGATGGTCGCGCGGCGGTCAATGCGTCGCTGGCCGAACTCGGTGTTCCAGTAATAAAGGGCTTACGTTTAACCGATGTAACCGCCGATGAGTGGCGCGTCTCCGAAGAAGGGTTGCGCTGGGACAGCGTGCATTACCGAGTAGCGATGCCTGAGTTACAAGGTGTATCACAGCCCTTGGTGGTTGCGGCCATGACGAGCGCTTCGATTGACCCACAAACCGGCGTCAAGCTGGCACTCTCCAAACCAATAGAATCGCAGGTATCACTATTGTCGCGACGGGTTAAGCGGTGGATCACGCTGCAAACTAAAGCCAATAGCGACAAAAAAATCGCCATCATCTATTACAACCATCCCCCGGGGCGACACAATATTGGTGCCGATAACCTCAATGTGCCCGAGTCATTGCTGGGCATTTTAACCCACTTAAAACGCCAAGGTTACGACACTGGCGAGCTTCCTAAAACACGCCAAGCACTGCTCGACCTTTTGCAAGACCGTGGCGTCAATCTGCCTGAAGATCGCGGCGCTTTAGCGGCAATGTCCAACAAAGTTACGACAATATCGGCACCACAGTATCAGCAATGGTTTGACGAGCTACCGCCACTAATTCAAGACGAAATGCAGAACGGCCCACTCGGCTATCTACACGTAATGCTGAAAACGGCGATGACGTTTGACGACCCTGAAACGGCGCAACGCCTCGTGCGGCGTGTTAGTGAAGACCTAAAACACGCGCTCGAAGGCGCCGACCATGCCGCGCGTGACCGAGTTATTGACCTATTAGCTCAGCTTCAGACGGTATATCAATCATCCAAGGTTGATTGGAATCAGGCCGAACGATTAACCAACGCGATTGCTGAAAGTGGCATCGAAGGCCTTCGCGGTTGGGGGCAAGCGCCGGGCAAGGTGATGGTGCATAACAACGAACTGTTGATTCCAGGCATTCAGTTTGGCAATGTCTTTGTTGGGCCTCAACCTCCGCGTGGCTGGGAGCTTAACGAAGAGATCCTGCATGCCAACTTGTCGTTTCCGCCAACGCATCAATATCTCGCGTTTTATCAATGGCTGAGACACGACTTTCAAGCCGACGCATTAGTCCATTTAGGGCGTCATTCCACCTATGAGTTCCTACCTCGGCATCGAGTCGGCATGGGCGAGGTTGATTATCCTTTGGCGCTAATTGATGATCTGCCAAGTGTCTACCCATATATCGTAGACGGAGTCGGCGAAGGTATTCAAGCTAAACGACGTGGCTTGGCGGTCATGGTTGATCATTTAACGCCGCCGCTAGAAAGCACGGAGTTGTATGACCGCCTACTTGAGCTGCGGCAATTGGTCGAGAGCTATGAAACCGCGCCAGAAGCGGCCGGTGCCATGCGGCATCGGGCAATTGTGGCGATTAAGCAACTGGTTGACGAGTTAAAACTGAGTGACGAGCTCACCAAAAGTATGGAAGGCGAGCTAGAAATTCGCGGGGTTAGCGCTTATGACCAAGTTGACGACGAATTACTGGTGCACGAAGTTGGCCACTATTTAACCAAGTTACAAGAAGACTTTATGCCACTCGGTCTGCACTCCTTTGGGCAAGACTGGTCGCCGCAAGCCATTTCAACCATGCTGACCTCAATGCAGCAAGGCGGCGAGCGTGGCGCAGATTGGCACACCAAGCTTAGCCGTTCGCCACAAGCTGAAATGCAAGCACTCGAGAACGGGTTAAATGGTCACTATGTGCAGCCAGGTAAAGGCAATGACCCCATTAGAACTCCCGAAGTACTACCAACAGGTCGTAACTTTTATGCTCTAGATGGCGGCTTAATTCCGTCTCGTTTGGGCTACGAGGTCGGCGTTGAGTTGGCGACTAAAGCGCGTTCATTAACACACACTAACGAGACGACCGAGTCAGACGCGATTGTACTGTGGGCATCGGATGTTGTGCGAGATGAAGGCGCAATGATCGCCTTCGGTTTTGATATGCTGGGTATCAAACCGGTGTGGAGTAGTCGTGGCATCGTGCAGCGCCTTGAGCGTTTGGATATTGCCAACTTGACCGAAAATGGCGCGCCGCGAACTCGGCGCGATACCTTATACACCACCTCGGGGCTGTTTCGTGATCTGTATGGCGCCCACATTGCCTGGTTGGAACAAGCCGTGCTAATGGCCTTAGATGCTTCATCCGATGAAATTCGCAGTCGTTATCCGGCGCTGTCCTTAGCATTAAATGCTGCGCTGTCACCGCTGGGCGAATTACAGAACCCGGGTAAAGAACCACTCGCAATCAATCACGTTGCCAAACAATGGGTAGCCGATGCGCGAGCAAACTTGCAGGCGGGTATTTCCGCCGAATTAGCTGGTCGACAAGCTACTTACCGGATATTTGGAGATGCGCCAGGCGCGTACGGCGCTGGCGTAAATCGCATGGTCGAACGCTCGGGTAGCTGGCAACATCGCTCTGAAATTGGCGCCGTGTATTTACGCCGTATGGGCCATGCCTATGGCGCTACGTTGCACGGCGAACCCCAGCAAGGGTTGTTCAAACGGCGAATCAGCCAAGTGGGCAACACTTATTTAGGGCGCTCGAGCAATCTATATGGCTTGCTTGATAACAACGACACCTTTGATTATCTCGGTGGATTGAGTTTGGCGGTCGAGACAACTAAAGGCCGAGTACCGGAGAACTTTATATTGGCGCACGCCGATAGCACTAAAATATCGGTTGAGCCTCTGAGTGTGGCTTTATTGTCTGAACTTCGCGGACGCTTCCTTAATCCGCAATGGTTAACGCCATTAATGGATGAAGGCTATGCCGGTGCGCGCACCATGGGCAGTGAATTTTTTGAGTATCTATGGGGTTGGCAAGTGACCAACCCAGATGTGGTCAAGTCTTGGGTTTGGGATGACGTTAAGTCGGTGTATATCGACGACAAGCATCAGATTGGCTTGAGTGACTTTCTACAACAGAATCATAATGTGCATGTTAAAAGCAATATGTTGGCAGTCATGCTTGTTGCCGCACAAAAACAATTCTGGCAAGCCGACGAAGCCACCCTTAGGCAACTTTCGGCCCAATTTGCCGAACTTATTATTCAACATGGCTTACCCGGTAGTGGGCATACCTCACCAAACAATCCGGTCTTCGATTTTCTTAAAGACCATGTTTCGGAACAACAATTCGCACAAGTTCAGCAGGTATTGGATGCCGCACGGGTCGACTCAAGCGTGGCCTCCGCACCATCAACCATATCCGAACTCAAAGAAGCAGACCTAGCGCCGGCACAACAAGCCGATAGCAACAACCAACAGGCTCAACAAGCCGATCAATCACAAACCGTGTTTCAGGACTATCGTTGGTTAATCTTGCTGTTTGTCTGTCTGATTGCAGTGGGCATTATTCGCGGCATGCGAACGCCTAAGATTAACAATAAGGATTAAACGCTATGACTAATACGATGTTCGACGGATCTCTATTCGGCATTATGCACGCGCTGGTGAGCTACCTACTGCAACCGGTGGTGATTGCATTACTTGCCTTAACCGCCTGGGCCGCGATTGAGGTTGGCACATTGTTCACCGAACGCTTTATTGGCCTACAGCGTTGGCGTAAAAGTGGTGCGATCGATGAGCTGGAGTTATTGGCCGCAAAACGAATTGAGCGCACCGACTTTCTGACGCGAATAGCACCAATGCTGGGATTGATGGGCACGCTAATACCGCTGGGCCCAGGCTTAGCCGCGCTCGGCGAAGGCGAACTCAGCGTGTTGACTACGGCCATGAGCGTGGCATTCGACACCACCGTGCTTGGGCTGTTAGTCGGTATTGTAGGCTTTGTTGCAGGACGTTTGCGACGGCGCTGGTATGAGCAAACCTTGTCGCAGATGGAAGCGAATCGTTAGGCCTTGATGATGTCGACTAATAAGCAACGAAAATGGTCAGCTAACCGCTTTGACCCTCAAGACGAAGAGCCCTTAGGCCCGCTGGCTAACTTACTCGACCTTATGTTGGTGTTTGCCTGCGGTTTAATCGCCGCCTTAATCAGTATGAGCAACAATGTGAACGAGCACTTTGATCAAACTCAAGCGCCACAACGAATCGTCGAACAAGGCCGAGAACTACCGCAAATGCCAAGCCAAGGCGAAGCATCTGGGCAAGGCTATGAGTCAGTAGGACAAGTCTACCGAGACCCAAAAACCGGCAAACTAATTTTGATCGGCAAGTCAGCACAGTGATTCAGCTCGAAGGCAGTTATCAAACCATCCAAAACCGAGCCAAGCGCGCAAAACTACAGCAACACCGGAAAAACGTAAATAGACGTTGGTCCTTATGTTTTGCATATGGGCACTCAACATCAGTGCCGGTGTAGAGCGGAATTACCGTGCGCCGCTGATTTCTATCTCTACTCCTAGACACTCACCAATAATCTGCTAAACTCGCGCCAGCCTTATAGTTAAGGCACCCAGGGGGTGGCTGAACCGAATCAGCCTGAGATTTGCCTAGTTAAATGTTCTTTGGAACGGTGGCATAAACCCCATGAACCTGATCCGGTTAACACCGGCGTAGGGATGGGAATAACGTTCTACAGAACGCTTCACACCTCGCTCTCGCCTACCGGGTCTCATCATTTTTTTGCTGAAGAGACCAATATGAAACAACCTCTAATAACCAGTCTGGTAAGCAGTGTATTGCTGACCTATGCTGGCACATCCTTCGCGGCGCAACCACTTGAAGAAGTAATGGTTACGGCTGAACTTATTGATAAAAGCGTGTTGGAATTACCCAATAGCGTTACCGTAGTAAGCAGTGCTCAAATTGAGCAACGTAATGCTCAGCACCTTGAAGACATTCTGAACCTCGCACCAAATGTGAACTTTGCCACTGGCGCGTCACGCGGTCGCTTTATTCAGATACGCGGCATCGGCGAACGCAGCGAATTCCAAGACCCTATTATTAACTCAGTAGGAGTAGTCGTTGATGGTATTGACCTAACCGGTATTGCCACTGCGGCAAGCACCTTAGACGTAGACCAAATAGAGATACTGCGCGGCCCACAGGGAACGCTGTTTGGCGCCAACGCGCTTGCGGGCTTAATTAATGTGGTGTCTAACAAACCTAGTGACGAGTTTGCAGCCAACGTCAGTGTTGGACTAGAAGACTTCGGTGGGCAGCAGCTCTCTGGCTTTATTAGCGGCCCAAGCTCCGCTACCAGCGGCTACCGTTTAGCGGTGAAGCAATACAGCAGTGACGGATTCACCAACAACGTATTCTTGGGTCGTGATGACGTTAGTGCGATAGATGAAACCACCGCTCGACTTCGATTCATTAGTGAAGTAAGCCAAGATCTGAACATAGATATGTCAGTGTTTTTAGCCGACATCGACAACGGCTATGATGCGTTCAGCTTAGACAACAATCGTGACACCTATTCCGACGAGCCAGGGTTTGATCGGCAAGAAACACGTGCCGCATCGATTCGCGCTGACTACCAGTTAAATGACACTCTCCACATTGAGGCACTTGCCAGCGTCGCTAATTCAGTTTTGGAATACAGCTACGACGAAGACTGGAGCCACCTCGGTATTTGTGATAACACCGCTTGCGATAGCGAGTTATTTGGCTTTGATTGGTTTTACTCATCATTTGATCAATACACACGCGACAACGACAACACCAGCATTGACCTAAAGCTAGTCTCGCAAGGCACTATCTTGAGCTGGGTTGCCGGTTTGTATCATCGTGATCAATCCATCGACTTGCTACGTGATTACACCTATAACGATGGCCCGTTTACCAGTGCCTTTGATACCCGCAATAGCGCTGTCTATGGTCAACTGAATTTGGCACTAAATGATCAGTGGTCATTGATTACCGGCTTACGCTCTGAGCGCCGGGACGTGGAGTATACCGACAGTAATGGTGCCAATGCCGCACCGGATGAATCACTATGGGGCGGGCGTGTGGCCTTAGAGTACCGCGCTGACTCCGGTGCGTTTGTGTACGGCTTGGTGTCTCGCGGCTTCAAACCGGGCGGCTTCAATCTAGACCAAGACTTAGTTGGCGACCGTCGTGAATTTGATACTGAAACCATGGTTAATTACGAATTGGGATTCAAACACGCGCTGTATGATGATCGCCTGCAAGTGCAAGCGGCGCTGTTCTACCAAGACCGTGATGCAATTCAAACCAAGCAGTCTATTGTCAGCTCGATCGCCACTGGCGAAGTCGGTGGTGCCTGCCCGTGTGGTTTCACAGACTTTACCGACAATGCCGCAAGTGGTTCTAACAAGGGCATCGAACTTGAACTAAACTGGGCAGCGTCTGACGCCGTGTCACTGTACACCACCGTTGGCCTGCTCGATACCGAGTTCGATGAACTACTAACCTTCGACCATGTCAATGCCGACCTTGAGAATGGCATACCGTATAACCTCGATGGTCGCGAGCAAGCCCATGCGCCTGCTTATCAAGTTGTAATCGGTGGCCAAGTAAGCCTGTCCGACGCGTGGACGATTGGCGGCTCGATTGAAGCTAAAGACGATTTCTATTTTTCTGATCGACACGAAGCGAGATCCGATGCCTATGAATTGTTGAACCTAGAACTGACCTACCGCGCTGAGAATTGGGAGCTTGCCTTGTACGGTAAAAACCTAACCGATGAATTGGTTAAAACTCGCGGCTTTGGCAGCTTTGGTAATGACCCGCGTAAGTTCTATGAAACTGAGCCATATAACCAGTTTGGTACGCCAAGGCTGGTCGGCGTACGTGCCTCGTTTGACTTTTAGTAGTAAGCGTTAACACCGGACAAACGTATTGAATTTACTCGCAATGACTTCATCAGAATGGCATCTTCATTATATGAAAGTCATTGCGAGTTCCATACGGTGCAGAAATGCTTGTCTGCTACTAAACCAAACTCATCAATCTAATTAAATAATCGTTGGACTATTATCACTATGAAACTTTCTGTCGAAATCAGCATGTACCCACTTCAAGATGAGTACCGACCCAAAATTAAAGACTTTCTAGATGTCATCAACACTTGCGAAGAAGTCGAAATTCGCTCCTCAAATATGAGTACTCGCATCTTCGGCGACTATCAGGTCGTTACCGAACTGTTAAACACGGCAATGCGTCAGTCGATGGAGAAATACGGCAAAATCGTGTTTGTCTGCAAATATTTACAGGGCGATGCACGCGAGTTAAAGGGCTATGAATAAACCAGCACTTTTTAGCGTAGAGCGCCACTGATGTCGGAATCATTACTCGCTGCATGGCAGGCTACCTCGACACTAGAGCTGGTGTCAGTGTTATTCGGCTTGGCCTATGTGATATTGGCGGCCAAAGAAAATAGCTGGTGCTGGCCTGCGGCACTGGGCGGCACCGCAACCGCCATCTGGCTATTTTGGGACGTCAGTTTACTAATGGAGTCAGCACTCAATGTGTATTACCTAGGCATGGCGATATTTGGTTGGTGGCAATGGCAATATGGCAGCAGCACGCACTCGCCACTGGCGATAAGTTCTTGGCACATCAAGCAGCACGCACTGGCGATTGGTTCGGTTGTGGTACTTACGCTAATCTCCGGCACCTGGTTGGCACGACACACTGAAGCCGCGTTGCCGTATGTCGATTCGTTTACCACATGGGCCGCGGTAATCACTACCTGGATGGTGACCCGTAAAATTCTACAAAACTGGTTGTATTGGGTAGTGATCGACGCGGTGTCGGTGTGGCTATTTTGGCAGAAGGAATTGTATCTCTACGCCTTGCTATTTGCGTTCTACACGGTGATTGCTCTTTACGGCTACCGCCATTGGCGCATTGAGTTTTTGCATGCTAAGCCAACGCCTTAAACACTGGAAAGATTGGGGTTTAGCCGGCCAACCTCGTGTGCTGGAGTACTTCACTGCCGGGCAAAATCACACCGCAGCGCTAGTCGAAGCAAATCAGCAGCAATGGGTAGTTAAGCTGTTCGATCATTCATTTGATATTGCGGTGTCAGCTCAAAGCTGGGCCGCCGAACAGCAAATTGCACCACCGATAGTCTATGCAAACAATGACCTCGCGGTGATGACCTACGTAGCGGCTCGGCCTTTTGAAACAGCTGATCTAGCGAGACTGGCGCATACTTTAGGCACCTTGCACCAGTCCACTAATACTGAGCTAAGCCGCTTTGATTTCATGTCATTTTGTAATCAGTATTTAGCCACCGC
Source organism: Arenicella xantha (assembly GCF_003315245.1). Lineage (NCBI taxonomy): Bacteria > Pseudomonadati > Pseudomonadota > Gammaproteobacteria > Arenicellales > Arenicellaceae > Arenicella > Arenicella xantha. The sequence goes on from NZ_QNRT01000001.1 coordinate 1,250,107, forward strand.
TGACGCACTGACCAAGCAACAACATCGAACGCTATTACCCGTATTACAGCAGTTTATTGATGACCCCACGCCGTGGTGCCCATGTCATAACGACTTGGTGCGCAGCAATTGTTTGTTTACCAATGAACGCGCGTGGTTAATCGATTGGGAATATGCGATGCAGCATAATCCATGGTTCGATTTAGCGGCAATAATCTTGTATTTTGAATTAGATACAAAGCAATCAACGCGCTTTCTAAACGCGTATTCAAGTGCTTACTTAAATAGTGGCTCCAGCCAAGATTCTTTGGATTGGGCCGCCAAAATTGATCAGCCTATTTTTCAAGCGGCGCAGTTAGCATTGTTATGGGGCGATTTACTGTGGCATTTAAATAAATACGGCAATCACTACCGTGTGGACAATCCGAAGCGATTTAAACTACTTGCCCACTTGGCGGCTAACTTAGCAATTCAACTACCTAGTAGCGCGCCTAGCTCGCTCCATTTCTAAGGCGCGCTAGCGACGTATTCGCAATAAACCTTCTTGCGAAGTCGATGCAACTAAGGTGCCGTCCTTAGTATAAATACGCCCATACGCCAAGCCTCGACCATTGCCAGTGGATTGCGCTCGACACTCATAAAACAACCAATCATCAGCGCGAAACGGTCGATGAAACCAAATAGCATGATCAATAGTCGCGAGCATTACTTTCTTATGTCGATCCTCGAGCTTAGGTGCATTCAAAGAATGCGGCTCGACGGTCGCTTCCAACGGCCCCATATCAGAAATATACGCCAACACCGTATGATGCGTGGCTAGGTCGTCGGGTAATGCTTCCTTGGTTTTAAACCAGTATTGCGTGCTATCTCGACGTGTCGCTTGTTCGTGCGGCACATACCAAACATCCAGGTATTCTGATTGAAAATTAGTTTCTTCGGTAATGCCTTTATCGAGCGCTTGTTGCAACAACTCGAAAGGTGGTTGCCATTTCTCGGAGTATTCTAGACCTTCTTCATGCTTTTGAAATGACGCAGACAAGTGAAAAATTTGCCGTCCATGCTGAATCGCTACGACTCGTCGTGATGAAAAACTGCCACCATCTAAAGATCGATCAACCTCGTAGATGATTGGTGCATCAACATCGCCCCGTAGCAAAAAATAAGCATGCGCAGAATGAATACCACGAGTGCCATCGGTAGTTTGATAGGCAGCCTTAATGGCTTGGCCCAGTACCTGCCCACCATACACTTGCCCCGTTTTAAAATCACGGCTCTGGCCACGAAACAGGTTGAGGTCTAAGGCTTCACAATTCAAAAAATGAAGGAGACTGGTATCGGAAGATTGATCTGATGACATTGACAATTCAATGGCTAACGACAAGCCATGCATAAGAAATACTGGCTGCGCAGTATACCGCAATTGCCGCCTTAGCAACCAGACTCTAAAACGCGAAGCGGCCGCGTTAAACGACCGCTCAACGGTAACCTTTAGTGGTGCTAGGCAGAGATTACCCACGCTAGCCCGGTTGTTTACTGTTTAGTATCAAGACCCGCTTTCTCAGCGGCCTCGGTAAATTCCGTACAGGCTGGTGATTGAAAGTTGCCTTGGCTCTCCATCAATTCATCACATGAACTATCAAGCATCGAATCAACACAGGATTGCGCTTTGCCTTCTAGACCGGCATTGCCGATTGCGCGAGTATGTTCAGCTAGCATTTGCTTGCACATACCATCAAACATGCCGCTCATTGAATCGATCATCTCTGGTGGTATATCGCCCTCTTCGACCATTTTACCCACCGCACAGGTTTTCATCTTCTCGCACATTTGTCCGATCGAGTCACTCATATCGGCGTGTGCCATGCTGCCAAATAGTGCGGTAAAACCAAATACGACTAATAGTTTGTTCATTAATGCTCCCGTTGGGGTAGTACCAAAGTTAGTTAGGTATGCGCATCATACAGCGCCACATAACGTATCTTCTATCCCCTATTTAGGCGATTCGTTCAACATTAATGCTCGAGCGCTGAACTAAACGTCGTAGCCTAATACCGGCGACAACCAGCGTTCGGTACTGATTAAGTCTAGCTGCTTACGCTCAGCGTAGTGAATAACTTGGTCTTTCTGAATACGTGTAACAGAAAAATAACGTGATTGCGGATGCGCAAAATACCAACCACTCACTGCCGCAGTGGGCAACATAGCAAAGCTTTCGGTGATCGTAATACCAGCATTTTCTTGAGGCTTGAGCATCTCCCATAACGTCGCCTTTTCAGTATGGTCTGGGCAAGCGGGGTAACCGGGAGCTGGTCGAATACCCCGATACTTTTCACGAATGAGGTCGTCATTGGCCAACGACTCTTCAGGCTCATAACCCCAATACTCTTTACGCACGCGTTCGTGCATGTGTTCTGCGAAAGCCTCAGCGAGTCGATCCGCTAACACCTTGAGCATAATGGCTTGATAGTCATCATGATCAGCGTGAAACTCAGCTAATTTCTCTTCGATTTTGTGACCGGTGGTGACCGCAAAGGCACCCATGTAGTCGGCAATTCCGCTGTCTTTGGGCGCCACAAAATCAGCTAAACAGTAATTGGGCTGAGCGCCTTTCTTTTGGTCTTGCTGACGCAAATTATGCAGTACATGAACAATCTCTTTACGCTCGTCGTCGGCGTACACTTGAATGTCGTCGCCGTGACTATTAACTGGAAAGAATCCAATTACGCCAGATGCCTGAAGCCAATTGCCATCAATTATTTTTTGCAACATAGCCTGACCATCAAGCAATAGCTTGCGCGCTTCTTCGCCAATAACGGCGTCATCTAAAATGCGTGGATATCTGCCAGCTAGCTCCCACGCACTGAAAAACGGTGTCCAATCGATACGTTCAACTAGGTCGTTGAGATCATAATCATCAAAGCTTTTAAGCCCTAGAAAAGTAGGTTTCTCAGGTACATAACCAGCCCAGTCGATGGCGACTTTATTGGCTCTGGCTTCTTTAATAGTCGAGGTTTTGTGAACTTTAGTATGCTTGGCGCGCTCGACTCGAATGCGCTCATATTCGTCTTTTACCCCACTCACAAAACCGGCCTTGTTTTCTTTTGACAATAAGTTCTGCGCCACACCAACTGCACGTGAGGCATCTGGCACATGCACTACTTGTTCATCTAACAAATTCGGTTCGATTTTCAGAGCAGTGTGCACCTTAGACGTGGTCGCACCACCAATCAACAACGGCATTTGAATACCTTGACGTTGCATTTCTTTGGCCACGTGCACCATTTCATCGAGTGACGGTGTAATCAAACCAGATAGTCCGATCATGTCGCACTTATTGGCCACCGCTTCGCGCAGAATCTGTTCGGCTGACACCATTACCCCGAGGTCGACGACTTCGTAGTTATTGCACTGCAACACCACACCGACAATATTCTTACCAATATCGTGCACATCACCTTTTACCGTCGCCATCAAGATCCGGCCATTGGTATCGCCTTCTTCTTTCTCTTCTTCGATATAAGGCATTAAGTAGGCTACTGCTTTTTTCATCACGCGAGCCGACTTGACCACTTGTGGTAAGAACATTTTACCGGACCCAAATAGGTCGCCTACCACGTTCATGCCATCCATAAGCGGGCCTTCGATTACGTGCAACGGCTTATCGGCGGCAAGACGAGCCTCTTCCGTATCGTCGTCTATATACTCGGTAATCCCTTTAACCAAAGCATGTGCCAAACGTTTATTAACGTCCCAGGTGCGCCACTCTTGGTCTTGCCGAGTATCGATTTGTTTGCCATCACCACGGTAATTTTCAGCAATATCGAGCAATGCTTCAGTCGCACCGTCGTTGCGGTTGAGAACCACGTCTTCTACTTTTTCACGCAACTCATCGGGTAAATCTGCATAAATCGCCAATTGTCCGGCGTTAACAATGCCCATGTCCATTCCAGCTTGAATAGCATGATATAAAAACACCGAGTGAATCGCTTCGCGCACCGGATTATTACCGCGAAATGAGAACGACACATTAGACACACCACCCGATACTTTGGCGTGCGGTAAAGTACGCTTAATCTCGCGCGTAGCCTCGATAAAGTCGACTGCATAATTATTATGCTCATCGATACCGGTCGCAATCGCAAAAATATTCGGATCAAAGATGATGTCTTCTGGCGGAAACCCTACCTGCTCGGTCAAAATCTTATACGCCCTAGTACAAATTTCAACTTTGCGTTCTTTGGTGTCGGCTTGTCCTTGTTCGTCAAAAGCCATGACAATCACAGCCGCCCCGTAACGCATCACCAATTTGGCTTGCTCTATGAACTTAGCTTCGCCCTCTTTCATCGAGATTGAGTTGACGATGCCTTTGCCTTGTAAGCACTTCAGACCTGCTTCGATAACCTCCCATTTAGACGAGTCAATCATCACGGGCACCCGTGAGATGTCAGGTTCCGAGGCCATTAGATTTAGGAAAGTGACCATGACTTTTTTAGCGTCGATCAATCCTTCATCCATATTGACGTCGATAACCTGCGCGCCTGCTTCAACTTGCTGGCGTGCTACTTCTAAGGCCGCCTCGTAGTCCTCTTCCTTAATAAGCTTTTTGAAACGTGCCGAACCGGTCACATTGGTACGTTCACCAACGTTAACGAATAAGGTGTCTTCTGAGATATTAAACGGCTCTAAACCAGATAGACGCATATTGACTGAATTAGACATGATGTTTGCTCTCTCTAGGCGCGATAGACGCGACGGCATTCGCAATCGCTTGAATATGGTCAGGCGACGAGCCACAACAACCACCGACAATATTTAAGAATCCGCTGTCGGCCCATTCACGAATATGCTCGGCCATTTCTTCTGGCTCTAAATCGTATTCACCTAACTCATTGGGTAGACCGGCATTTGGATGCGCAGACACGCCGGACTCTGAAATTCGGGATATCTCTGCTACGTACTGTCGTAGCTCACCAGGGCCCAAGGCACAATTCAAACCAATGGTAAGCGGCTTGGCATGGCGTAAGCTATTATAAAACGCCTCGGTCACTTGGCCGGTTAAGGTTCTACCAGAGGCATCGGTTATGGTGCCGGAAATCATAATAGGTAACTCAACGTTATCTTCATCGAACACCGTTTTAACCGCAAACACCGCGGCCTTAGCATTTAATGTGTCGAATACCGTTTCGATCAAAATGATGTCCGCGCCACCTTCGATCAAGCCGCGCGTCGCCAAAGAGTAGTCGTCAACTAGCTCATCAAAACTAATAGCACGTGCACCGGGGTCGTTAACATCAACCGACACTGATGCGGTTTTTTGATTAGGCCCTAGCACTCCGGCTACAAAGCGCGGCTTGTCCTCAGTGCTAAATTCGTCAGCGGTTTTACGCGCCAACTTGGCCGCGGCAACATTGATTTCGTAAGCGTAATCTTGCAAATTGTAGCGCTTGAGATCGCTGGTCGTAGCATTGAAATTATTGGTTTCAATAATATCCGCTCCAGCCGCCAGATACTCTCGGTGGATGTCTGCAATGATGTCTGGATTAGTCAACACCAATAGATCGTTCATGCCTTTGAGTGGTGATTCCCAATCGGCGAAACGCTCACCTCGGTAATCATCTTCCTCAAGTTTACGACGCTGAATCATGGTGCCCATAGCACCATCGAGAATCAGAATTCGTTGCGCCATTAGGCGTTTCAGTTCAGCACTGCGATTCGACATAAGAGACCCTTTGTTGAGTAGCGAGTTAATGATTAGCTAGACGCAAGCTGAAAGCCAACTCGTGTGCAAATTTCTTTTACTGGCTCAATTTTATTAAGCGCATAAAAGTGTAAGCCTTGAACTCCGTTATCCAGAAGATCAAAACAAAGATGCGTTACCACATCTAAGCCAAAAGCTTTAAGAGAGGCTTCGTCGTCCTGATACTGCTCTAAACGGGCGCGAATCCAACGCGGCAACTCTGCGCCACAATTATCCGAAAAGCGCACCAACATGGTGTAATTCGTGATTGGCATAATGCCCGGAATAATCGGCACATCTACGCCCATTCGCTGCGCTTCATCCACATAGGAAAAATAGCTATCGGCATTATAGAAATACTGAGTCAGCGCTGAATTAGCACCGGCATCTACTTTGCGTTTAAAGTTTTCAATGTCTTTCTGCGGGCTACGGGATTCCGGATGAAAATCCGGATAGGCAGCAACTTCTAAATGAAGGCTGTCGCCATATTCTTTGCGGATATACTCGACTAACTCGTTGGCATAAGCGAAATCACCTCGCTCAACCATGCCGGAAGGCAGATCTCCGCGCAACACGACTAAACGCTTAACACCGAGCGCCATATATCCATCAACCATCTGCTTGATGTTTTGCTTAGATGACCCAACACAAGAAATATGCGGGGCGGCATCAGAACCTGCCGCTAACATACTCTTAACAGCATCAAATGTACCGTCTTGAGTACTGCCACCGGCACCAAAAGTTACCGAGAAAAACTCTGGCTCAAAACGAGCCAATTCCGCATGAACCTGATTTAGGGTAGCGACGCCTTTATCGGTCCGTGGCGGGAAAAATTCAAAACTGAGTTCAGGGGATTTACTCATAATTGTTGCTCCTTGAGCGGCGCCATTACGCGATCGATCGCACACAGCAATCTCTGGCTCAGAAATACGAGTCCAAGAGATCACTGTGCGTGCCCGCAATGGCGAGCTAGGCTAAATTAATAGCGATAGTGATCTGACTTGTAAGGACCTTCAACACTGACATTAATGTAATCAGCCTGATCCTTGGTCAACGTAGTTAGCTTGGCGCCAATTTTGTCCAGATGTAGGCGAGCCACTTTTTCATCTAGGTGCTTAGGCAAGATATATACATCATTACCGTACTCGCCGCTCTTAGTCCAAAGTTCGATTTGTGCCAACGTCTGGTTAGTAAACGAATTCGACATAACAAAACTCGGATGTCCCGTTGCGCAACCAAGGTTAACCAATCGACCGCGAGCCAATAAAATAATTCGCTTACCGTCAGGGAAAATTACATGGTCTACTTGATCCTTAATGTTTTCCCATTCGCAATCGTCTAAACCAGCAACGTCAATTTCATTATCGAAGTGACCAATATTACAAACAATCGCTTGGTTCTTCATCGCTTCCATGTGCTCACGACGAATAATGTTGTAGTTACCAGTAGTCGTAACAAAAATATCCGCATCGGCAACCGCCTCTTCCAGGGTCACTACTTGGTACCCTTCCATCGCGGCTTGCAACGCACAAATCGGATCAATTTCAGTCACCTTTACGATGGCACCAAGACCACGTAATGAGGCTGCAGAACCTTTGCCTACGTCACCATAACCACAAACTACGGCGGTTTTACCAGCGATCATTACGTCCGTCGCACGCTTGATTGAATCAACCAAAGACTCACGACAGCCATATAAATTATCGAATTTAGACTTAGTAACCGAGTCGTTTACATTGATGGCTGGGAATGGCAATGTGCCGTCCTTAACCATTTTATATAGACGCGCTACACCGGTAGTTGTTTCTTCTGTCACACCTTGCACACCAGCGAGTCGACGAGAATACCAAGTATTATCTTTGGCTAAGGTCTTCTTAATCGCCGCAAACAAAAAGGTTTCTTCTTCACTGCCCGGGTTGTTTAATACCGAAATATCTTTTTCGGCTTTAGCACCTAAGATCAACAACATTGTGGCATCGCCACCGTCATCTAGAATCATATTCGGGCCAGTATCACCAGGCCAATCCATGATGCGGTGCGTGTAGTCCCAGTACTCTTCCAAAGTTTCGCCTTTAATGGCAAATACTGGAATATTTTGCGCCGCAATCGCTGCCGCCGCGTGGTCTTGCGTAGAATAGATATTGCATGACGCCCAACGTACTTCGGCACCAAGGGCAACCAAGGTTTCGATCAGCACGGCGGTTTGAATAGTCATGTGCAAAGAACCGGTAATCTTAGCGCCTTTCAATGGCTGCTGAGTACGGAACTCTTCACGAACCGATACCAAGCCTGGCATTTCGGTTTCGGCAATTGCAATTTCCTTGCGGCCGAAAGCAGCAAGGTTAATATCTTTGACGTAATAGTCTACAAATTCGGGATTCGATGGATTTACACTCATCTTTCATCTCCTGTTCTTAAATAAGAATTAAAGTTAACGAAAAATGAGCGTCGTTGCAGCTAGGCGCTAGACACTTAACTATTTAAAAAACAGCAGTACTAACGATGCTTGAGCCTGACGGGAAGGACCCGTTGCAACGCTCCTCAAGCACTCGGCTGCGATTATAGACACGCTATTTGTGAATTTCCAGTCAAAAACCGTTAATTCACTAGTGTTTTCACCGATTCAGATGATGGCCGTAACTGATCATAAATCGCCAATACGGATGCGTTCGGTAGTTTACCGTTTGGCTCACGCGGTAATTCATCGACTATATAGATAGGCCTAGGCACAAACGCAGAATCTAATTGCTGTCGCAAAAAGGTCTGCAGCTGCGTTTTAGCGACGCCCGCTTTTAGACACACCAACGCAACCAAACGCGGCACTGCACGATCTTGCTGCGGAAAAAACACCACGCCATCACGCAAACCGTCAAAACGATTCAGCACCAAATTAACATCTCGCAACGAACCTCGTTTGCCAGCTATCTTGATTTGATCACTGGCACGACCGACCAACTCAAACGTGTCTGCATCCAATAACGTTAATTGATCTTCTAGCATCACCGGCGCCGGCAAGTAGTCGGTGTCGACACGAGTGCAGCCAGATTCAAGCGAGATAAACTGAATATCAGAAAAACGCGTCCAACTATTAGTTTGTGACGGCCGACGGATTGACATAGACCCGACCTCGCTGCAACCATAAACTTCGCGCAGTTTACAGTCGAACACCTGCTCGGCAGCACATGCCAACGATTGGTCGAGGGGCGCAGTAGCACACAATATCAGCTCTACCGCCGGCACATCAGCAGCACTGGATTCCAGTGATGCCACTAATGCGCGCAGATGCACTGGCGTGGTAATTAACGTACGTGGCGCGGGCAGACTCGCTAAGGCTTGGCGTACATCATGAGGAAATAACGGACGCGCGTCCACCAAACAAGCGTTAGCAAACAACGGTAGTAATACCGAGGTTTCAAAGCCCCACATATGTTGTCCTGGCACAGTCGCTAAGTGATAAAAAACGTCTCGATTATTGGGCAACATATAGCGCGCATTGATTCGAGTACTCTCTTGCAAAGTGCGCCACGACTTGGGGTTTGGTTTGGACTCACCAGTGGAACCAGAAGTGAAGCTAATCGCCGCGAGATGATCCAGCGGCACGCTAGGAATAGCTTGATGACTCTCGTCGAGAGACCAGTCACACTCCGCCACATTCATAGCATCGAGACTCGCATCTATATCGACAGCACCATCGTGAACCACCGCACAGCCGGCATAGCGCTGAGCTAGATTAAGCTGCGTCACGCCATTTTTATTTGCGGGCAATAAGCAGGTCTGCCGATTCACAATAGCAGCACTCAGAACCACCAAGAACAAATAGCGATTGTCACACAGGTTAATAACATGTTCAGCGCGCGGCATAACCGCGGCTAAACGTAGCACATGATTAAGAAACGCCGCATTCGACACAATAAGCGGCGCTCCGCTAAGCGCGCTCGACCCACTTACAGAACCCGTTAGCTGATTCAGCGGTTTGCTTAAGCACGCAACGGGCGCAGTTAGCTCCCGTTGGATTAACAGTGTTACATCACTCATGTCAGGTCATCGCATGAGGATCATGCCAAACTGAACAATTTTATGAGTGTGCTTCAATAAAGGCGTTTAAGCTACGCAAGGTAGCAAAGGCCTCTTTGGTACTTTCGTCTTCAGCCTTCATCTCGACACCGTGCTCTTGGGAAATTGCCAAGGCAATCTCCAGCGCATCAATCGAGTCTAATCCAAGCCCATCACCGAACAATAATTCTTCGGGATCGATTTCATTCGGCTCAACATCTTCCAGATTCAGGACTTCTACAAGCAGTTCTGCGAGGGCTGCTTCAGCAGGAGTTTGAGTTGCCATGGTCGGAATCTCCGTTCGGTTGTGTCTTTATTTTCAAAGGGCGAAAGTTTAAACTATTCGTTTAGAAAAGATAATAACAAGATACCAAAACAGCGTCGGCATAACCGATAGTTACACAAAAAAGACAACTGTCTAATTTTGACGCTATAGCACAATTTATGAGGGATGCCGGTGCTTCAAACCACTGCCTTTTACGATGCCAATTGTGGTGTCGAAAACCCTTATTACTCGTTCTTTAGCACTCTCTGTCGGTTGTGCTTAGCATCGCGTGCTGTACCTTGTTATGTCATAAGTGAGCCATCGCATGCTACGAAATTACATTACCACGTCTGACCCCGAACGGCTGCTGTCAGCGCGTGATACCTTAGCTGTATTGCGATTCACCGCAAATCCGCCTCAGCCTGAATCAGTGATTGATACTCGAGTAGAGTTACTTTCTGAAATCGACGGCCTACCCAATTCTGCTTACGAAGTTTGGCAAATTGAATCAGGCTCAGTTGAGCACGGCAACGATCTTGGCTGCGCTTGGCGACGTTCTGCCGACTTGCAGTTCTGCAGCGTGTCGATGCCACTTCAACAAGGCGACGACTTTGAAGCCACAGCCTACGCCGTATACGATCAATTGCTCAGCTTCATCAATGCCTCGCCACACCCTGAATTAGTGCGCTTTTGGAATTACATTCCCAACATTAATGTGGGCGCTGGCGACAGTGAAAATTATAAACGGTTCTGCGCTGGACGGCTTCGGGCCTTCACTAAACATCAATTAGATGATTTGCAGTTTCCGGCCGCCTCGGCGGTTGGCCACTACCGCGATGGAATTACCGTTTATGCCTTAACCACCGCAACTAGTGCCGAGCATCATGCTAACCCGCGCCAAGTCGACGCGTTCAAATACCCTCGCCAATATGGGCTCAGCAGCCCATCGTTTGCGCGCGCCACGACCCTCGAGTTAGGCGAACAACGCCTCTGTTTTATCTCTGGAACCGCCAGTATTTTGGGTCATAGCTCAGTGCATCAAGACGATCTACGTCTGCAGCTTTACACCACTAACGACAATATTTTGTACTTATTAAAAGAAACCTCGTTCAAGCGTAGCCAAGTGCGAACCTTACGAGTGTACTTGCGTAATAAGTCAGACTTTGAAGAGTGCAATCGCATCGTCAAAGAATTGTTCCCAGACACCGAAGTACTGTTTACCCATGCCGATATCTGTCGTTCAGATCTATTGGTGGAAATAGAGTGCTTTTGCGTTGCTAGCTAATCACCACGCGCAATGCTGTTAATCGTGCCAGCGCTGTCAGTCAATCATGCTTGGCGAATTTTGGCCGCCGGAATTTGCTATATCTTATTTGCGATTGGCGCACTATTGCCCGGCATCTACATATTTTGCTTAGCATTATTGCCAATCGACCAAGCCGCTAAGCAACGGCGTGTTCGCAACGTTATACAGTCGCTGTGCCGCTTCTACGTTCAATTGATTCAAGCATCAGGGTTGATGAGTTACTCACTGGAAGGTGAACGACCTACTGCCATTAGCGGGCATTTGGTGATCTCAAATCACACCATGCTAATAGACGCTCTATTTGTTTTAGCGTACGTCGAAAACTTATGCTGTGTAGTAAAAGCCTCCTTGTGTCACAACCCATTTACCTACCTACCGATTAAATCTGCAGGCTATATCTCTAACGGCGATCCTGCCCTAGTGGAACGCGCGGCCGAGAAAATAGCGCAAGGCGAAAACATTCTCATATTCCCCGAAGGAACACGTAACCAATACGACCTGCAATTGGATTTTAAACGTGGAGCCGCCAATATCGCCGTTCTCAGCAATGCACCGATTTTGCCAATCGTGCTGTGCTGTATGCCTCGCGCTCTGGGTAAAGGTCAAAAATGGTATGAAATTCCAAAGGATAAATCTAAGATCATTATGCAGTTTCATTCAGTGCTGCAGATTGCGCAATGCATCGACACCGCAGAGCCGCGCACACGACAATACCGTAAGCTTACCGAGTGGCTGCGCGACTACTATTATAAGGCGGTTTCGGCAGTGGTCGGTAGTTAGCCAGTTAGTGCTATAATCCGCCGCCTAATAAGGCTTACATAATTGCAAACGTATGGCACATACTAAACAAGAAATTCTAGATCACATTAACGGCGTGTTGGTTGATCTATTTGAAATTGAAGAAGAAAAACTCGTTCCTGAAGCAAAACTCTATGACGATCTCGATATTGATAGCATTGACACTATTGACCTATTAATCGAGCTAAAGAAATTTGTTGGGCGCGACATTGATGCCGACGCCTTTATTGATGCGCGTACCATCGGTGAAGTGGCTGACGTCATTCACAAAATGTAATTAGCCATGCTGAGCACCAAGCTAGACATGGAGGTACCATTTTTCGACGTGGATGCCTATCGAATCGTGTGGCACGGCAACTACCCCAAGTATTTTGAAATTGCTCGCTGCCAACTACTCGAAGAAATTGGTTACCCGTATCAGCGAATGGAAGAATCAGGTTATTTTTTCCCGGTCATTGATATGCACATACGGTATGTTAAACCTATCGTGTTCAAGCAACGGATTCAGGTCAAAGCCACACTCAAGCAATGGGAAAACAAGCTGGTTATAGACTATCTAATTACTGACCAAGTTTCCGGTGACCGATTAACCAAGGGGCAAACTCAGCAAGTCGCGGTGCTTATGCCAGACAACATTACCCAATTCCAAAGTCCACGCGAGTTCATCGAACATATCGAGAGTCGCTTGCCCGCCACACCAACGTCATGATGTGCTCAATCCGAACCGCATTATTAATAGTGTTATTGCCTATCGGCTTACCGGTGCAAGCCAACTCCATTGAAACCAGTCAAGACGTGCCGTTACCACTATCCAATCAAACCTGTAGCTTTGCTGGCCATTTTAGCCAACAACGTTTACTTAGCGGCATACCAACACCACTTGAATCCGCTGGCTATTTCTACTTCCACTGCGAGCATGGTGTGGTGTGGTCGACCGCTGCACCGATCGCTGAAGCATTGGTGCTGCAAAAAGGCGGTGCTGGATATATTGTTAAAGATAACACCTTTCAAAAACTAAGCTCACGCCAGCACAAATTTCTCGGCGATTTACTCAACAGCTTAATGGCTGGCGAGCAAGACGAACTTAGCAAGCGGTTCACAATAGCGCTCTTACCGGACGCTTCAGTGTATCGACTCACGCCCAAACAACGCTCCTTACAACGCGGCATTTCACATATCGACCTCAAGCTGAACGTCGAACTTGCGACTGTG